>JBBSPT010000398.1:0-3122 GCA_038258515.1 Chitinophagales bacterium
ATTCCAACCATAATAATTACCGTTTCTTCAGTAATTACCAGGGGCCCAGGAAAAGATATGCAGCGTACTTTGTGCTTTTGGGCAACAAGCTGGCAGTTTCAGAAAATGGAGGAATAAGAAATGATTCCTTCCTTCTTGACCCAAATATGAAAAAACGCTTTAGTGTCCCAGTTAACCTTGGCGGAAGTGTCGAACTTTCCTACACGGTCTTTTCAACCAAAGTAAATACAGGCCTAGAATACAGCAATTTCAATGCATTTTTCCGGCAGAGCTATGATTTGGGTATAAAGGATTCTATCATCATTAATGATAGTACAACTGATTATTTATTTTATCCGAAATTTCGATTTCAGCATACAGTAGACTATCGTTCGTCTACCAACCGCTTCAAAGACACACTAAAAAATATAGAATATGCCCAAGGTGATTCCGCGATTTTCAATGACTGGTATAACCTGAAACTCGACCCGTCGCATGGCTTGAATTTTATGGTGCAGGACAGATGGAAATTTGTTTCAAACGATTTTGCAATAAAACAATTTCCTGAAACCAAAAATCCCGCACAGTTCATTGAAGCCGGACTTCGAATCGAAAACTTTACAGGAATTTTTTCAACTGTGCCTGATTCTCTAAAACCTGAGACAAAAAAGAACTTTTACAATATTGTGTTGCATGGCGAATACCGGAACAAAACAAGAAACAAAAAATGGGACGCACTTCTCAAAGGAGAATTTTTTGCGACAGGTCTGAACGCCGGTGATTACAGCGCTTATGCATCGCTCACAAGATTTCTAAATGTGAAGCTCGGAGATGTACAGGTAACTTTCCAAAATGTAAACCGCTCGCCTTCCTACATTTTTGAAGGCAATTCCGCTTTTAATTTTGACAACGGACTCAGCACGAAAAAGGAAAATCTTACGGTGATAACGGCTTCTTCGAATAATCCGAAGTTTAGTTTGATGGCAAGAAATATTTCCATCACAAACTATACATATTTCAAAGATTACTACCGGGCCGATCAGTTTAACGGCCTCGTGAATATCACCCAAATTGCAGCATCAACGAAGAATAAAGTGGTTGGGCATTTAAACCTTTACAGCGATTTTATCATTCAGCAAACAACCGGCGATAACCCGGTAAGGGTGCCGCTGTTTTTCACCAGGCAACGACTTGCGTTTGAGGGTGTTTTCTTTAAAAACCTGAATTTGAGTACCGGCCTTGACGTGAAATATAACACGCCTTACAAAGCAAATAATTACTCGCCCGTGATGGGGCATTTCTTTCCGCAGGATTCTGTCACCATAAAAAATCTTCCTGAAGTAGGAGCATTCTTTAATTTTAGAATAAAATCTTTTATGGCATTTATAAAGGCGGACAATCTCAATACCATTTCGTTTGTAGATGGTTTTGGCTTTACCAACAATGCCTTTGCCGCACCAAATTATCCGACACCTGGTTATATTCTGAGGTTTGGGATCGTATGGCGGTTTGTTAATTAGACCGGGGGTATCAAAAACCAGAAGAGAAAAATTAAATCATTAAAATCGAAAAAGTAAAAAGTATGAAAATCATCAGATCTGTTGTTCTTCTTTTTGTAGGGCTGCTCATGTTGAACTGTTCCTTTGCCCAGACAGCCGTTGAAAATGAAACAATAAAAGTGTATGGCAACTGTGGGATGTGCAAGAAAAAAATTGAATTCAACGCAAAGACTGCCGGAGCTGCTGCTGCTGAGTGGAGCAGCAAAACAAAAGAACTCTTCGTCAGTTACGATCCTTCTGTAACTTCCGGAGCAAAGATCCATGAGGCGATAGCCAACGCAGGTTACGACACACAGGATTTTACGGCAGATGACAGCGCGTATGAAACCCTCGACTACTGCTGCCAATACGAAAGAAAAAATGTTGCTGTTAAAGAAAATAAATAAGGAAAACAGCATTACGCTTAGTGATGGCCATCACGATTTTCGCCCATTGGAAGTTTTATAAAGATGTGCTCACGAGTTCCACTTCAGCAACCGGGCTGAAAAGAAAAAGCTTACCTGTTGCATTTTCCCTACAGATAAATCTTTTGCGCACTCTATTTTGCCGGGTATAGGTTTTGCCACCTTTCACCCGGAATATACTACCTGTAGGAAGTTCTTCTACAAAATAAATCCCGGGCTTTCGCACATCATACGTTTTTAGAACGCGGAGCAAGCCTTCCTCTGCGCATGAGCTAGCAGCAGCATTTATTACACTACTTGCAAGCTCTTTTTCAATGTTCTCAGGAAATATTTTTTTATTGATAAAACCAGCCAAAATCTCTCCAAATTCTTTCTTCCATTCCCTGCCATGAGGTTGAATCCGGTTTCCGTATTTCTCATAAGCAACGAGGTGCCCGAGTTCATGCAATAACGTGATTAAAAATGAAAATTTATTTAGATTGCCGTTTACGCTGATCCGGTGATTTTTATTGTGAACCTTGTTCCGGTAATCCCCCAGGATACTTTTTCTCTCCCTTGTGATGGTGAGATGCACTTTATATTGCAGAAGAAATTTTGCAACATCGTCAAAGGAGCCTTTCGGCAGGTAGGTGTTCAATGTATGAAGCGGAGATTCTCTCTTAGGCATCCTTTTTCTTTCCTGAGATTTTCATGAGTTGCTTTACTTCAAAGAAGGCATACACAAAATACAAACCCATAGAAGTAAACAAAGAAGGCTTATTCACCTTGCCTTTCGTCACAAACACATATACCAATACAATAATCGCAACAATAAAAATTTTCAGAAGCAAGGCAGCATAAATTCCCCGCATAAAAGCGTTTATGTTAGAAGATTTAAGTCCTTTGAAGTGAATAGCCAGCGCCGCTAAGCTCAGCACAAAAAGCAAAGCATTTCCAATTAATAAAAACAGAATATCAAAGCCCTTCGTCTCCAGAAACGAATCAAAAATAAAAATGAGTGTATTTATTAAAATGAAAGGAATGAAGACCGGTGCAAAATTTCTCATCATGTTTAGTTTACCTCTTGTCAGACGTGTCTTTAATCACCTGGTACAACAGTCCGCAAATAATTAAAAGGGGAAGCAGCCATACGAACAGCGGGAAAGAGAAATTGAGCCACCCATCCGCTTTAAAACCAATG
>JBBSPT010000399.1:0-3108 GCA_038258515.1 Chitinophagales bacterium
CCCAGTTAAAAATTTCCCCGGGCATCAGCCCCACCTGCTTTGAGATGCCATAATTGCCAAGTTCCTGTACCAGCTTAGGATTGATATCCACTGCCATTGGATTCATAAACCAAATTGCGACGATGGAACCACCCAACAATATTCCCGCAACAAAGAACAGGTTCCAAATTTCTCTTTTCCAGTCATAATTAAAAAAGGGAATTTTTGCCGGCACGCACATCGCGCAAATATGACGCAATGAGGAGGACACTCCCAATGTCTTATTTCCAAATAATAACAGGGCCGGTACGGATAATCCAATGAGCGGGCCGGCTACATACCATGGCCAGGGTTGTCTTAAAAATTCAATCATAAAAATTCATTTGTTATTAACGGTAAAATTAACACAACAAATTATGCGGGCATTATTCCTTTACCAATTGCGATCATCACTATGATAAAAAACATGATTTGGCAGCCAGGAGCTATAAGGCAAAAAAATGACGCACATTTTACTTTTGCTTTAACATCTTCAACGCTCCGCAAAGCGTATCTTAAAAAAAAGATTTTTATGAGAACGTTTAGTTTATTGATATTTTCCATTTTGCTGGTAGTTGGGTGCAGTTCAGAAGCCCAAAAGAATACTGAAAAAAAACCAACTCAAAAGGAACTTTCGAAGTTGAGCACCGCCTACTTTGCTGCGGGTTGCTTCTGGCATGAAGAGGCTCTGTTTGAAAGCGTAAAGGGAGTTAAGGAAGCCGTGTCCGGTTATGCCGGAGGATTCACGAATGATCCTTCTTACAGATCAATTGAATCGGGAAATACAGGACATGCGGAAAGTGTAAAAGTCTACTACGATCCATCCGCCATTTCCTATGCCGATCTGTTGAAGGTCTATTTCACAGGGCAAGATCCAACCCAGGTGAATGGCCAGGGACCTGACCTTGGCACTCAATACAGATCTATTGCTTTTTACTCAAACGATGCCGAGAAAAAGCAAATTGAAGCTTATATTCAAAAGATGACTGCCTCCGGTAAATACGAAGCGCCGATAGCGGCGGAAGTTGCCCCGATGAAGAAGTTTTGGGTGGCGGAAGATTATCACCAGGATTACATTAAACACAATCCAAATCAGGGCTATGTACAAGCCGTTTCCATTCCTGAAATCAAACATTTTCAAAAGCAATACCCCGGGATGATAAAGCCGGGCCACATGTATTAAGATTTGAATTCATTGTAAAAGTTTCAAGACCGGCTTTTGCCGGTTTTTTTATTGACTGCGATCGCTGCAATTTCTATTTGTATC
This sequence comes from Chitinophagales bacterium, assembly GCA_038258515.1. Taxonomy (GTDB): domain Bacteria; phylum Bacteroidota; class Bacteroidia; order Chitinophagales; family Chitinophagaceae; genus Ginsengibacter. Next base: position 1,286 of record JBBSPT010000399.1, read on the forward strand.
ATTTTATTTCAAATGCTTTTTGTGCAGAACAATTTTGCCTGCAATTCATCTATCACTTACTTTTGCAGCGTTTCAATAAATTTATCTCATGCAACTCTCTTCACTTTTATCAAGATTTAATGAACCGGAAACCTTGAAAATGGCGAAACTTGGCCGGGAACTACGAGCCAAAGGAATAGACATTGTTGATCTTAGTCTTGGTGAACCAGACTTTGATACGCCTGAGCACATTAAAGATGCTGCAAAAAAAGCCATAGATGAAAACTGGAGCCATTATACTCCAGTGCCCGGCTACCTTGAATTGAGAGAAGCAATATGCCGCAAGTTAAAAAGAGATAATGGTCTCGAATATTCTCCACAACAAATAATCGTAAGCACTGGCGCAAAGCAAAGTCTTGCCAATACAGTATTATGCATTGTTGACGATGAAGATGAAGTGATTATCCCAACACCATACTGGGTAACCTATTCAGAGATTGTACGGCTTGCAAGAGGGAAAGTCGTTTTCATTCACACCACTCCTGCAGCGAATTTCAAGATCACACCTGAACAACTGGAAGCCGCTATCACTCCTAAAACAAGATTGTTTATTTTCTCGTCACCATCAAATCCTACGGGGGCTGTTTATACCAAAGATGAACTGGAGGCATTGGCAAAAGTCTTTGAAAAGCATCCGCAGGTATTCGTATTGAGTGATGAGATTTATGAATACATAAACTATGCGCATGATAATGGCGGCGGTCACCAAAGCATCGCTCAATTCGACTCTATTAAAGACAGGGTAATTGTATTAAACGGACTAAGCAAAGGCTTTGCAATGACAGGGTGGAGACTTGGCTACATCGCTGCAGATCCGGAGATTGTAAAAGGCTGTGAAAAAATCCAGGGACAATTTACCAGCGGCACTAATTCAATCGCACAGAGGGCCGCAATTACTGCTCTCGATGCGCCACTTTCGGCAACAATTGAAATGGTTAAAAAATTCAAGACCCGTAAGGAAAGAGTTTTCGAACTGCTAAAAGATTTACCTGGAATAACATGCACTATTCCTGATGGAGCATTTTATATTTTCCCGGAAGTGAAAACTTATTTTGGAAAAAAAGCGGGAGATGAAGTCATCAATAACGCCAGTGATCTCTGCATGTTTTTACTCAACACGGCACATGTTTCCACAGTGACTGGCGATGCTTTTGGCGAGCCGGATTGTATCAGAATTTCTTTTGCGAACAATCTCGATAATATAGAAGAAGGTTTTAAGAGACTTAAGAACGGATTAGCTCAATTGAAATAGAATCTCAGACTTTTCCCTGCAAAAATTTTTCGTGAAGTGCCAGCACCTGCGGAGTGATCATTTGCTTTTCATCATTCAAAATGATGAAATCGCACAGTTTCATTTTCTCATCTTCATCCATTTGCTTTTTCATCCTGGCCTCTACCTTTTGCGCTGAAATTTTATCACGCTCCATCGTTCTCTGGATGCGTAGTTCCAGCGGTGCTTTTATCCCGATCACTTTATCGAGAAATGCATTTGAACCACTTTCAAAAATTAATGCTGCTTCTTTTATAATGTAGGGAGCCTTCTGCCTGGCAATCCAATCGGAAGCATCATTAATTGTTATGGGATGAACAAGAGAATTTAGCAAGGCGATTTTCTTATCATCAGTAAATACCTGTTCTGCTAAAAAACCACGATTAAGAACACCATTGTCATAGGAGGCTTCGCCAAAATTTTTAATGATTGCAATTTTCAATGCCTCATTTTCCGTCATCAATCTTTTGGACGCAACATCAGCATAGTAAACAGGAATTCCGAGCACTTCAAA
>JBBSPT010000400.1:0-3086 GCA_038258515.1 Chitinophagales bacterium
TCACGGCCGGTAAAAAGCTCCATTTATAATATTGAAGGTTATACTCCTGCAGCGATTTTTGTGTTTGAAGTTTTTGAATTTCAATCCTGTTAGAATAGCTGATATCCTGTAAAGTGTCAAGGTTGATTTCACTGGCAACCCGGTTGGTGTCATATACAACCTTCAGCTCGTTATGCTCAGGGTAGCCCATTAATTCTTTCAAATAGGCCAATCTTGCTTTCAGTGTTTCTTCACCGGTAGTTTTCTGGGCCTTTGCATTGTTCAGTGAAATGGTTGCTCTCTTGTAATCTGTCTTATCCGTGATGCCACTTTGATATTGATAATATGCATCTTTCAGGCTCACGTTGATCCTCCCGATATCCTCGGATATTACTTCTATTTGCTGCATTGTTAAGATCACGTCATAGAAGGCTTTGCTTACCATCGCAGCGATATCGATCTTTTGTTCCTGCGTATTTTGCCGGGCATAGAGCCGCACATCTTTTGAAGAACGGCTCGCCAATAATACGTCCCTGTTAAATACATTTTGTGATGCTCCTAAAAAGATCCCGGAAGTATTTACAGAACCTGATCGGATCAGGTTTCCGCCGAAGTTGAACGTTTGCAACTGGAAGTTGTGCTGGAAGTTGTAGTTCAAATTGAGCTGTGGAAACCAATCAGCCAATTTACTTTTAATGGTCGCCTCAGTGATCTCTTCGTTCAGGACTGCATTTTGCAGTTCAGGATTATTTGCAATTGCGTATCGTACACAATTTTCCAGGGTAGCAATTTGAAGGCTGTCGGGAGAGTGAGTTTGTCCCGCAGCGATTGGAAGGTATAGCCAAAGGATCAGTAAGGTTAGAAGAGCTTTTTTGAAATTGGGGAAATCAAATCGCAGCATGGGAGACCGGGCATTTATAATTTGCTTTTTCATCACCTTTACCGGCTTCACAAAAAAAACTGGCAGAGACAATTAAAAAAGAAGTGCGAAGTTAGATTATCCCAATTAATTTTTGCGGTTCATCTCTCACTCCTACTTTTATCCTTCCCGAAGCATCACAAACTCCCATCATCAAATCCCAGGTATTAATAGAATCATCATTGGAAATTATTTTACCTTCTTCGCTATAAATTATTTTACTAAAACAATTTATATTTACCCGTATAATTTTTCTCTTCATTTTTCTTTTGTTCCAAGCGGAAAGCCAAACTACCTTTTGAAATAGAAACTCTTTTTCTATAATTGATCTATTATGCTCAAAACTAAAGCTGCATCGTTAACGACAAGGGTGCATGAACTGGAGACAGCCCTGGAACAACAAACCTCTCAATTAAACCAACGTGTTGCGGAGCTGGCTGTAATCAATAGCGTGCAGGAGGCTCTCGTAAGGAAAATTGATATGCGGGGCATTTACAAACTTGTGGGAGAGCGAATAGGAAATCTTTTCGATGCGGAGGCTATGTTGATTGCAAGCTTCGACCCGGAATATGAGTCAGAGTTTTTTCAGTTTGCTATTGAAAAGGGAGAAGAGGTACATCCTCAAGCAAGACCGCTGGATAATTTGCGCCGGCAGTTAATCGACGAAAAGCAAAGCATTCTCATAAAAGATAAATCGGAGGCGTATGCATGGTTTAAAAAGGAGACAATTCCGGGAACGAAGCCATTGCTATCCGGAATATTTACGCCCTTGCTTTTGGGAGAAAAAGTTACAGGATACATTAGCCTCCAAAATGTGGACAGAGAAAATGCTTTTGTTGATTCTGATGTGAAGCTGCTTGAAACGCTGGCAAACAGTATGAGTGTTGCTCTTGAAAACGCACGGCTCTTTGAAGAAACCAACAGACTCCTGAAAGAAATGAAGCAACGAAACGGGGAACTGTCAGTTATAAACAGCGTGCAGGAGGGGCTGGTTGCGCAAATGAATATGGATGAAATTTATACCCTGGTAGGAGACAGGATCAGGGATATGTTTGATGCACAAACGGTGGTGATAAGAACCTATGATTACAAGAGCAAGTTGGAAAATTATAACTACTCAATTGAAAAAGGCGAGAGACTGGTCATCAAACCAAGACCGTTCGATGAATTCACCAACTACCTGATTCAGTTAAAAAAGCCTCAACTGATCAATGAGAAATTCAAAGAATACATTGACCAGTTTTCTGATGAACCAAACCTGGAGGGAGAAGTTCCCAAGTCAGCAGTATTTGTTCCGATGGTACTTGGCGATGTTGTCATTGGAAATCTTAGCCTTCAAAATGTAGATCATGAAAACGCATTTTCTCCTTCAGATGTCAGCCTGCTTTCTACCCTGGCCAACAGTATGAGCGTAGCGCTTGAGAATGCACGTTTGTTCGATGAAACTACACGTTTACTAAAAGAAACAGAACAACGGACTACGGAACTTGCGGTGATCAACAGCGTGCAGGATGGACTTGCTAAGGAACTGGATATGCAGGCAATCTATGAACTTGTAGGTAACCGGATCCGTGATGTGTTTGATGCGCAGGCAGTGCTTATAGCAACATTAGATACAGATGCGGGAATCGAGGACTTCAAATACATTATAGAAAGGGGAGAACGATATTACCATAAGTCCAGGCCGTATGATAAGGTAAGGCAACACCTGATCGATACGCACGAAAAAATTCTCATCAATTCCAATTTTGAGGAAGCTCATTTAAAATTTGGAATGAACCTGGTTCCGGGAACTGAGTATCCAAAATCATTACTCTTTGTACCTCTTCTTATTGGCGATACTGTTAAGAGTTATGTAAGTCTTCAAAATATTGACAGAGAACATGCGTTTAGCGATTCGGATGTACGGCTGCTGGAAACTCTCGCCAACAGCATGAGCGTTGCGCTCGAGAATGCCCGCCTGTTTGATGAAACGACCCGCCTTTTAAAAGAAACAAAACAACGGTCAGCAGAACTTTCAGTAATCAACAGCGTGCAGGAAGGCCTCGCCAAAGAACTTCATATGCAGGCGATTTACGAGCTTGTGGGCGATAAGCTTAGCGAAGTCATGAATTCATTGGATATTGATATTCGCTTGTTTCTGCCGGAACAGAATCTTGTTGCCTATCCTTATGTAAGAGACCAGGGA
>JBBSPT010000401.1:0-3073 GCA_038258515.1 Chitinophagales bacterium
CCGGCAAAAATGAAAGGAAGAATGTATGCCGGAAAGAGAACCAAAAAATTATCCAGGAAAAAAGCGGCTCCCCGTTTCCAAATTACATTAGTGTAGTATTGACGTCGCCAGTTTTCCTCTAATGGCACTGCGGATTTCTTCGGAGGTTCTTCCGGAGAAATCACAGTTTCAGGATTTACAAAATTTTGACGATTTGTTTCGACTTCTGTCGTACTTCCCGGATCAGTTTCTGCAACATTTGGTTTTGGTGAAACGATTTTTGCATCTATTTGTCCTGCTGAAGTTGAGTGCGATTCTGCATATTCAGAAAATGCATTGATAGATTGATAGATATCGGTAACGACAGCAGTAAGTGCGTCGTCTTCGCTGTTCCAAAATTGCCTGTTGTTGAGGGGTTGGAAGTTCTTTGGAAGAAGTGGAAGATTCACAAATGGAGTGGATTTCCACAAGCAGTTGCGCACGAGTATAGGCAGCATTATTGTCTCGTTGTTATTATACCTGCCAATTACTTTTTTGGTTCGCTGATAGATGCCTTCATTATCGATGAAGTCTGCACTGATAAAGGCGAGTACGATGTCCGCGTCGTACAAACGTTGTTTATATTTTTCCGTTTCTTCCCCTGCAGGAATTTCGAAATCGCTGTTTATCTCGATAGGAATTCTTGAATTTCGCAATACCGGGGAGAGGTACTTCTTAATTGCCGCACACTCCTGCTTGTCTTCCGGAGCTGCAAGGAAATAGACAAGAATCTTATCTTTTTTAGTTGACACTTTTTGTTCCATGGTATCGCTCATACAGTAAGTTTTTGAATTGATTCAAAGATGATATTCAGCCGCAATATTTCCTGGTTACACGACCTATTTGCCATTCATGTAATCAACAAGTTTTTCAATCCCGAGAGCAACTTCCGTAAATGCCTCGTCGCGATTTTCATATTCTGTTATTGGAGTTGCATTTCGTGGCAACGCCTGCAACTTTGCATAAGGCATTTTGCTCCAATCGCAACGTCGAAGAATAACAGGAACCACATGCGCAGTCCCGTCTTCATGCCTTTTCATTGCTGAGGCCAGCTCTTTATCCCAGATAAAGTCGGATGCATTAAAGTCAATACTGATCAATAGTAAAATGACATTTGCTTTTTCAAGGGCTGCCATTATTTCTGCATCCCATTCCTGGCCGGGAACAAGATCCCTGTCATTCCATGAATCTATTTTTGAAGAACGCTTCAGCACTTTCAGGTATTTATCCAATTCCTTTTTTAATTCTTCATCCACATGAGCATAAGAAATAAATATGCTGGCGCTGGGTTTTGGAGCTTCATCCATGGTTGTTTGCAAAGTTTTCTTTGAAAAATTATTTTAATTTTCAGCAGTGTTTTGAAGGCTAGCAATAGGCAGTCGTTTTGATAAGTTCACCTCTGGGAAAACTGTTTTATAATAACAACCTGCTTTCCCCGAAAACGATTGTACAATAATAAGAATTAAGAACGGATTAGAAATTTTTTAAACATCCTACTGCCGGAGAAAAAGCTCAGTACTGAGAATTTAAATGAGAGCCAGAATTAGCCGACCATGACCAGTGGCTTATGAATTTCCGCAAAAGATTCAGTAAAAGTTTGCTTCACTTAAAATATTTTAGGTGGCTGCTGCGGATATATTTTCACGGTGTATCTTTGAAAATAACAATGAATAATTACAATTTGAAAAACACACTATGAAAGAGAATTCCAAAATTGAACAGGCAACTTTTGCTAACGGTTGCTTTTGGTGTACGGAGGCTGTCTTCCAACAATTAGAGGGCGTTGAAAAGGTGACGAGCGGATACAGTGGTGGTCATGTGGAAAATCCCACCTATGAACAAGTTTGTGAAAAAAATACCGGCCATGCTGAATGCCTCAGGATAGAATATGATCCAGCAAAAATCAGCTTCGAAAAATTGCTGGAAGTTTTTTGGGGAACGCATGATCCTACCACGCTGAACAGGCAGGGAAATGATGCAGGCCCACAATACCGGAGCGTGATTTTTTATCACAATGAAGATCAGAAAGAAAAAGCCGGAAAATATAAAGAGGAGCTAAATAAAAGCGGCGCATTTTCTGATCCGATCGTAACAGCGATAGAGCCGCTGACAAATTTTTATCCTGCAGAAAATTATCATCGCGACTATTATCAAAATCATCAAAGTCAACCTTATTGCTATTTTGTGATAAAGCCTAAAATGGAAAAACTAAAAAAGGTTTTTGCATCACAACTCAAACAATAAATATTGTTTATGAAGTACTTTGTTTTAGGGGTGGCCTTACTACTTGCATCTCCTGGTTTCTGTCAAAAATTTTCATTGTCTTTTGACGCCCAGTTAGCGGTGCCGCAAGGGGACTACAAAGATGTAAGCCCGGATGCAGGCTACGGCCTTCGGGCAGATTTTTTATTCAGGCCAAAGAATTCAAAATTTGTAAAGTTTGGCGTTGATCTCGGGGTACTTGAGAAAAGCCGTGCTACTCAATACTTCTCAGGCTATGCTTATGGCTTTTATGAAGATTATAAAGTCAGTGCCACCAGCAACATCGTATCCCTGATGTTCCTCACCAGGATTCAACCGGATTATTTGCATAAAGTAAAACCTTTTGTAGATATCAGTGCGGGATGGAACATCTTTTTCTCAACAGCAAGTGTAGAGAGACTCACATATTACAGTAATTACAACCCTGGATATTCTAATTCATCAAAAGCGCATTGGGCCTTTTCATACGGAGCTACAGGCGGAGTAGATATTCCTTTAAACAGCAGGGATGATATTGGATTGGAATTGAAGGTGGCCTACATCATTGGCGCTTACACCAATTACTTAACTGATCCTTACATCAATAACAATGCAGAGGTAACTTTTTCGGAAAAAAATTCCAGGACGAACATGCTCATTCCCCAGGCAGGCATAAGAATTAAGCTCTAAGTAAAATTCAATCATGAAGCTTTACACGCCTCAGCTCGAGAAGGTTGAGACTATTGGGGATAAAGTTTTTTACATACGGTTGCACAAGGTGAATGACCATATCATACCACAGAGGCACAACCGG
>JBBSPT010000402.1:0-3070 GCA_038258515.1 Chitinophagales bacterium
AAATAAAAACGGATGAAACGAATTTTAGCGATTGTCTTTTTAGCAATCATCTTATTTGGCGCCTGGTGGCTCTTTATCAGAACGGATGACACACCTTCTGAGCCGAAGCAAGAGTCAATTACGCTTGCCACACATAGTCCTGCTTTTAACGAAAGCATTTCAGGTGCAGTCAATTCTTACCTGGCAGTTAAGGATGCATTCGTGGATGGCGATAGCTCGCAAGCGAAGGAGCTTGGTCAGTCGTTTATTAACTCGATCGACAGCATTAATCTGAATGAATTAGATGCAGAAGACAGCCAGATTGGGGTGTCAGCCAAACAGCAAATAAGCGATATCAAAGGCAATGCCCAGGCGATGCTGATGGAAAATAATATAACTGAAATGCGTGAAGATTTCAGAATGATTTCCGAGAATCTTTATCCTTTCTTAAAAACGATTGGCTACGAGGGCGAGAAATTGTACTGGCAAAATTGCCCTATGGCCTTTGGGGAAGATAGGGAAGGAAATTGGCTTAGCAGCACTGAAGAAATCATCAATCCCTATCTTGGGAAGAATCATCCCGAGTACAAATCGTCAATGCTCCATTGCGGGGAAACGAAAGACACTTTGAAGTGACGGGTCTTTGAGTCTTTAAACAGGCAAGTTGAAAAAATTATTATCCGTAACCTTATTGCTGCTGCCTCTCCTTGTATTTTCCCAGGAAAAATATACAGTAAGTGGTTATGTAAGAGATTCGCTGTCGGGCGAAACACTGATCGCTTCTACTGTATCGGTTGCCGGATCATCTAAGGGTGTCGCATCTAATTCTTATGGATTCTATTCCGTCACTCTTACTTCAGGCACATACACCTTTGTTTGTTCCCGCGTTGGATACATTCCCATCATAAAAATTTTTGAGCTTCATTCTGACATAGAGTTCAATTTTGATCTTGCGCCGAAAATGACGACCGAAGAGGCAATCGTAATCTCTGCAAAAAGGAGAGATGCAAATGTGAAAAATGCCCAAATGGGGAAGTTGGACTTATCGATCAATCAGGTAAAATCAATACCCGCTTTCCTTGGAGAAGTGGATATTTTGAAAACGATCCAACTGCTGCCGGGTATCCAAAGCGCAGGAGAGGGCAGTTCCGGATTATACGTGCGTGGTGGCGGACCTGATCAGAACCTGATCCTTTTAGATGACGCCGTTGTTTACAACACCGGGCATCTCTTCGGTTTTTTTTCCATCTTCAACGGTGATGCAATAAAAAATGCTTCATTGATAAAGGGCGGCATGCCGGCACAATATGGAGGAAGGCTTTCCAGCGTGCTGGATATCGCGATGAAGGATGGCAACAATAAGAATTTCCAGGTGGAAGGAGGGATCGGCCTCATTGCTTCAAGGATTTCCGTGCAGGGGCCAATCAAAAAAAATAAAGCTTCATTTATTATTTCCGCAAGAAGAACTTATGCGGATGCCTTAGCAAAGCCATTTATCAAAAAAACAAGCGCCTTCAATGGTTCCGGATATTATTTCTATGACCTGAACGCAAAAGTGAATTATAAGTTTTCGGAAAAAGATCACCTGTATCTAAGTGGCTATTTTGGAAAGGATCAATTTGATTTCGTAAATGGCAAGCAATCCTTGAAGGTGCACATACCATGGGGAAACGCTACCGGCACGCTCCGCTGGAATCATGTGTTCAACAATCGCCTCTTTTCTAATACGACCGCAGTTTACAACGATTACAATTTTAATTTCGGAGCCAATCAAAATAACTTCGAAATCAATCTTAAGTCGGGAATAAAAGATTGGAACTTAAAGCAGGATTTTGATCTTTATCCCTTTAGCAGGCACAAGGTAAAGTTTGGTGCATCATATACTTTTCACACTTTTATCCCCTCTATTTTAACCGGCCAGCAAGATTCGGTTACGTTTCTTCCAAACAATGCGCAGGAGAAATATTCTCATGAAGGTGCCGTCTATATCCAGGATGACTGGGACATCAGCGATAAGATTAAGGTTAATGTGGGAATCAGGGAAAGTGCATTTCAGCAAGTCGGGAAATATAAAAATTATGTAACAGATGCTAATGGTAACAGGCTTGACAGCACAGTTTATAAAAGCGGAGAGCCGGTAAAAACGTATTTGGGATTTGAGCCCAGGTTCACGATCCGGTACGCTATTGATGACGAAACCTCTCTTAAGGCTGCTGTCACCCGTAACTTTCAATACATTCACCTCGTGAGCAATTCAGGCACCACTTTGCCTACGGATATATGGGTACCGAGTACCATTAAAGTAAAACCCCAGGAAAGCTGGCTTTACGCCCTCGGATATTTTAAGAATTTTAAAGACAATGTGTATGAGACTTCGGTAGAAGTTTATTTCAAAGATCTTAAGAATCAAATCGAATACGAAGAGGGATACACGCCTGCCACTCTCGAGGACACTGAAAACTTTTTTACGTTTGGCAGCGGCAGAAGTTATGGCGCAGAGTTTTTTATCAATAAAACAAGAGGAAAGTTGACAGGCTGGATTGGCTACACTCTTAGCCAGACTTACCGGAAATTTCCTCTCCTGAACGACGGCGAAAAATATCCGGCAAAGTATGACCGGCGGCATGATCTCTCAGTCGTTGGTATTTATGAACTTTCCCCAAAATGGAAGTTATCGGGTACGTTCGTGTTTGGATCTGGTAACGCGGTTACATTGCCTCAGCGATTTTACATTTTTGAAGGAGTACTAACGCAGCAGTATAGCCGGATGAACGAATATCGTCTTCCTGCATATCATCGTATCGATCTCGCAGCAACCTACAAGCCAAACAAACATCCTGAAAGGAGATTGAAAACTGAATGGGTTTTCAGCGTTTATAATATTTACAGCAGAAAAAACCCATACTTTATTTACTTCGACCAGGAAGGAAACCCTTATAACGGAACATTGAAAGTGCAGGCCAAGCAGGTATCCATTTTTCCGATAATTCCATCCATAACATGGAATTTCAAATTTTAAAAATTTAGGACAACAGTATAGTTCGTTTGATCTGTGACTTGGTTTGAAAACGTGCGATATCTCAGGTAATTC
>JBBSPT010000403.1:0-3069 GCA_038258515.1 Chitinophagales bacterium
ATTTTGTCGAAAAAACAGCTCACTCCATTCCACCCCAAGCAATTCAAAATACCGCATCCTGTAATCCCTGAAACTTCTCATTTTATTTACACCCGGGGCGGTATGCATAGAAAAATTGTTGAGCAATAACTTATTATTTGCGAATTGCACACCGTCAAACGAATAGATGACGGAACTGTCTGCATTGTAAAGTTGATATCCTTTTATAGTCAGGTCAAATGTTCCTATTGACACGATGCCGGCTGAATCCGGGTTGATGCGGAGTTTATTTATTTTAAAGTTTACATTCCCCGCTTTTATGTTAGTGAGTTTATTGCGAGCATTGATGCTGAAAGTCATGTCGGCATTGAAGACACCAAGAAATCCTAGTTGTAAATTGCCGGAAAATTCCTGCAATATTTTTTTGAAATCAGGGATTTTATGACCAGTATTTTTCGCAATGGTGTCTGAATTAAAAACAAAATCTGATGACGGATTGAGACAGTAAACTGAGTCGGCTTTCACAAGACCATTTTTATATAAAGCACCAAAGTCAACTCCTTTTAAAGCAAGTCTTCTGAAAAAGATATCGAAGCTGTTGCCAGATGCTCCCTCGGACGACGCTGTGATCGTACAACTGTCAAGAAGCAAGTTCCTTGCCTGGTGAATCGTGAGACTCTTAAATTTCAATTTGTGAATTCCATCCGTAAGCATGATATCCTGGTTGGTTGAACTAAAAGAAATGTCGCTGTTTTCAAGAATATTTCCGGTAGGATTGGAGGGGTCGTTGTGTCGCTTAAGCGAGAAGTAGAGATTTGAAAATGCGAGAGGCTCTCTTTTTTCGGAAACATCATTGTGCAGTATCAGTTTCGCGTTGAAAATGGAAATAGAACGGGTGTCCAAGGAGCTAACTGCATCCTGGATCGAGTTATAGATTTTGCCCAGCTCCAATGTAAGAGACAAATTTTTAAAATGGGCCGATGGGCTGTTCCGGTTGTGATTAAACACTTCGATCACCGGGTCGTATAATTCAAGGCCCTTTATTTGCGGCGACTTATTGACGAGAAAAGACCACAGCGAATTAGTATGCAGTTTGGCTTCACGGAAGCCGATGTTGTAGGTTACCGGATTTAGATTTTTACTTGTGGAGGAAATTTTAGCTTTGTGGATACGAACCTCATTTTTGAAAATATCAAAAGTCGCTCCTGACAATTGCAGTTTCAATTTTCCATTTGAACTTTGCTCTACCAGGTTTTTCAGGAGTTTATTGGCATTCTTCACAAACCAGATATCCAGGCACGCAACCGCTGTTGCCAGTACAACCAGAACGATTGCCGACACCTTTAAGACTTTCTTCAAGGGAGATCTATAAATCTTTTCGGGCATAGAACTTTGAGGTATGGACGTGGGGTAAGGTTTTCACATTATCTTTTTATATAGAAGACGCAATTGATTTTTAAAGCAGGTTAAAATTAAGACTGTAGTTGCAATAAAAGGGCCTTTTGTTTACCGTACAAATAACCGGGACGCCGGATAAAAGATTTTGAGGACAAGGAAAAGATTTTTTAAGAAAAAAAAGATCGTTTACGTACTATTCGCTTAGTCGTGATGAGTTGCAAAAAATTTGTTGAATGGAAGTATCTTCGGCTTACTTGCGCAAATTGCTTAGGTATAAATTTCAGGCTAAAACTTTTTTAATGCTAAAATTTTCTTTGAATGTTTCTTTTGCCGTATTCGTTTTGGCCGGTTGCGGTACAAATAATGATAATAAAATGGCAAGAGAAGAAACATATCCGAAAGGAACCTATGGCTATGACGCTGATTTTTTGAGAAAGCATTTAACGGATGTAATAGAGCTGCACAATGGCGATGCCCGGGTATTTCTTAGCGGCGGTGACCAGGGAAGAGTGATGACGAGCTCAGCATCTGGTAACAATGGAGCAGGTTATGGTTGGATCAATTATGAGTTAATTGAATCCGGAAAAAGAAAGCCACAATTCAATCCGATTGGCGGAGAAGAGCGCCTGTGGCTTGGTCCCGAAGGCGGACAATTTTCTTTGTACTTTAAGAAAGCTGATTCCTTTAGTATAAAAAACTGGTTAGTGCCCCCGGTGATCGATACCGAAAAGTTCGACGTCACCCAGTCGGATTCGTTGTCGGCAACTTTTTCTAAAAAAAGTATGCTCACAAATTATTCAGGGTTCGTTTTCCAGTTTCAATTGATCAGGGAAGTCGAGTTGTTAGATAAAGGAAGGGCTGAGCAGGCGCTTGGAATAGAGATCCCTGCGGAAATTAAATTTGTCGCATATCAAACAAACAACAGGTTGATAAATGCGGGAGATAATATTTGGAGAAAAGAAAGCGGACTTCTTTCTATCTGGTTATTGAGTATGATGAATCCTACAGAAGAGACGAAAGTGATCATTCCTTTTTATCCGAAACCGAATGCGAAATCTTTTATTACGTCAAACTATTTCGGTGAAATTTCTTCGGATCGTTTGTTGATTAAAGACAGTGTTTTGTTTTTCAGGTGCGATGGCAAGTCAAGAGGCAAGCTTGGGATCGCACCGGAGATTGCAAAGCCGGTTGTTGGAAGTTTTGATTTTAAAAACAACGTTCTCACCATACTTAAACCCGAGGTGCATCCTGACCGAAATTATGTAAATTCAAAATGGGAAATTCAAAAGCAACCGTACAAGGGCGATGTAATTAATTCGTATAACGATGGCCCGCTCGAAGATGGAAGCCAGCTCGGACCATTTTATGAGATTGAATCTTCATCACCTGCGATAGAGTTAAAGCCCGGAGAATCGGAGCGTTATCACCAGGCAATTATTCACCTTACAGGCAATTATCCGGAGCTGAAAGAATTGGCAAAACAATTATTGCAAGTGAACCTTGATGAAGTTAAAAACTGGTAAATTTTTTTGAGATGAACTTATATAAAACAACAGCAGGAATTTATGTTACCGGTGACAAGAAAACTTTTTTGATTGAGGAAGAATGGAATGCACTTGTCAACCGGGAAAATTTATTTGCCTATTTAAAAGAGAGTGTAAGTGGAAAGCAGGAAGTTGCTGGTGAATCATG
>JBBSPT010000404.1:0-3045 GCA_038258515.1 Chitinophagales bacterium
AAGCGCCTTTGTAAATATGATTGCGATGGCAAAAAAGATGAATGATGCAAAGCTTATCGAAAGGATAAGAAACAGCTTTAACTCATGATTGCATATTATCAGCGCTATAAAATTTAGGGATATGATGATCTGCAGATTGTTTGTCTTCGTGGCTGCAATGATGGTTTCATTCAATTCCTATGCGCAAACCTGGAAGGACACTGTTTCTTTGATCGAAAAAAAACTTAGTGTCTACCAAGCTCAAAATCCGGGCTGCCAACTTTCCATCAGCAGAAACGGGATTGTGATTTTTTCCCGGGCCTGGGGAATGGCTGACCTCGAACATCACATTCCACTTACCACTCAATCTGTAATTGAAGCAGGATCTGTATCAAAACAATTTACGGCTGCGGCAATCCTCCTGCTGGCTCAGCAAAAACGAATTTCGATGAATGACGATCTCCGGAAATATATTCCTGAATTGCCGGCATATGCGTCTCTAATAACGCTGCGTCAAATGATGCACCACACGAGTGGCCTTCGCGATTGGGGAGCGATCGCAGAACTTTCAGGTTGGCCCAGAACGACGAAAACATATAGCAACGCAGATGCTCTCGAAATTCTAAAGCGCCAGCAAGGCTTAAACAACAATCCCGGTGACGAATTTCTTTATAGTAACTCAAACTATAATCTTTTTGCAATCATCGTTAAAAGAGTGACAGGAATAAGCCTGGCGGATTTTACAAAAAAGAATTTGTTTATTCCAGATGGCATGACACACACGCAGTGGCGCGACGACTATAAAAGAATAGTACCGAACCGTGCAATAGCTTATAAAAAAACACAATACTATTATGAGACAGACATGCCAAATGAGGATGCCTATGGAAACGGGGGACTGTTAACCACAACAGAAGATTTGCTGAAGTGGAATGCCTTCTATCTTTCCGGAAAATTTGGCAAGCCGCCTCTTCTTCCTCAACAAATCGCGACCGAGCCATTGAACAATGGATTGATAAACGATTATGCTGCCGGCCTTTTTATCCACAATTTAAATGGCTTGGAGTACATCGAACATTCAGGTGCAACTGCCGGCTACCGGGCACTGTTAGAGGCTTTTCCTCAGCAAAGGATTTCCATCGCATTCCTGAGCAATACATCCCAATTTCAACCACGCATTGAAAATATCCAGTCTATAAAAAATATTTTTGTAAAAATTCCTAAAATTCCGGCGCATGCTATTGGCAATGCTGCACACATCCCTGATGAAAAATTAAAAATGTTTGATGGCTGGTATCGCAATGATCGATCTGGTGAAGGACTAAATGTGAAATATCGAAACCAGCAATTGTATATAAACGAAAAATCTCTTATTTCCCTAAAAGAAAATCTTTTCGGAATGGGGAACAGCTTACTAGCATTTGACGTACAGGGCGAACTTACTGTCATTTCTGCGGCAAAGGATTCTATTCATTATGTCAAGGTATCTCCCGCACACGCTGACCCAGAAATAAAAAGCCAGTACCCAGGCAAGTTTTTTTCAGATGATACCAATTCTTCTATATCCATTATCCTTTCAAACGGAAACCTTCTACTGCACTTAAGACCAGGATTGGAGTTTCCAATGAATGCAACGTACGAGGATGGTTTTGATATAAAGGATCTTGGAAGTTTGTATTTCGAGCGCAACGAAGATGGAGTAATCATCGGTCTTAAAATCAGCGTTCCGAGGGCCAGGAAAGTAGGTTTTCGAAAAATCGATTGATGGGAATCTGAGGACATGTCTCAAATCTCGCTTTAATAGTTTCTTAGACAATTCCTATCATTGCAGGTATGTTTAAAACGTCCGCACTTTTTCTACTATTCATTTTACCGATGTTGCTACATGCGCAGGCAAGAAAAAGAGCAAGGGATTATGGTGTAAAAATAGGCGTAATGTCGACCGGCAAACTCAATGCTATCACTGATGTCGCAGGAGTGAAAGTGGGACAAACCACGCTGGAAAAAATTGATTCGATCCACACAGGGGTGACAGCTATTTTACCCTATGATGGAAATATCTTTCAGCAAAAAGTACCGGCTGCAATCTTTGCGGGGAATGGATTTGGCAAAATTGCAGGAAGCACCCAGGTGAATGAATTGGGTAATCTTGAAACGCCCATTGTTCTCACGAATACACTTAGTGTTTCCACAGGGATCGACGCTTTGATAGATTATACATTGAATCAAAATGGAAATGAAGACGTAAGATCGGTGAACGCAGTTGTGGGTGAAACGAACGATGGATTTTTAAATGACATCCGTGGAAGACATGTAACAAAAGAAGATGTTTTTTCTGCGATAAATCACGCGAAAGTTGGAGTAGTTGAAGAAGGTACTGTTGGTGCCGGAACAGGAACTGTTTGTTTTGGCTATAAAGGCGGCATCGGAACATCTTCAAGAAAACTGCCGAATAGCCTCGGCGGATTTACGATAGGAGTATTAGTTCAAACTAATTTCGGTGGTGTATTGCAAATTGACGGAGTTCCTGTTGGTGAAGAACTGGGAAAATTCAGTTTCAGGAATGATCTGTTAAATAATGTGGATGGATCGTGCATGATCGTATTGGCTACTGACGCGCCTTTAGATCATCGCAATCTGCTACGTCTTGCGAAACGGGCAATATTGGGGATGGGTAAAACGGGCGGGATCGAATCGAACGGTAGTGGCGATTATGTCATTGCATTTTCAACAGCAGAAAGTTTGCGGATTCCTCACACAGCAAAGCAGCCAACAATCAGCAACACACTTTTACCAAATGATGAAATGTCACCTTTGTTTATGGCAGCGATCGAGGCAACTGAAGAAGCGATTATTAATTCGCTATTCGCTGCCACATCTGTCACCGGACGGAAAGGCCACCAGGCAGATGCCTTGCCGATAGATAAAGTAATCCCTATTCTAAAAAAATATAACAGGATAACAGAATGAATCAGATGTTTTCTATAATTAACGGAGAATTGGTTGCAGCAAATGAAGCCCACATTTTAGTTTCAGATCTTTCCATTCAACGGGGCTATGGCATCT
>JBBSPT010000405.1:0-3032 GCA_038258515.1 Chitinophagales bacterium
AAGTTTATCCCGTTTGCCACCCGCTGAGACCCAAATAAGTTTTAAGGAAATTTTTTTGCATTATAGATCACAAAATATCGGCACAATAAACTGTGGTTTATTTGACTGGAAACTTTCCGACTCATCAAATTATTTTTGAATGAATTTTTGAAAAACATTATACCGTATATTAGCATCAATGTTTTACCCCGGTTTTTCAAACACCGACTTGACTGCATTCTTTATTCGAATGCTTCTTCCTCAAATTACATCTCCTCAATTTTATCTTTTTCATCATAAAAAATACCATCATGAATTCCCGTAGGAAATTTTTACTTAATTCTTCAACAGTGCTCGGTGGCAGTATGCTTCTATCTGCTTTGGACAATGACGCTTTCGCCATTTTCAAAAACCGCGTGATGCCCAGTGACCAGTTAAATATCGGGCTTATTGGCGCAAACGGGATGGGATTTGCAGACCTCACTTCAGCATTAAAAATACCAGGTGTAAACGTGGTGGCGATGTGCGATATTGATAAGAATGTAATTGACAGGAGAATGGCCGACCTGGCAAAAAATAATATTGATACATCGAAAATTAAAATCTACGGAGACTACCGAAAACTGTTAGACAATAAAGATGTCGATACTGTGATAGTTGGGACACCCGATCACTGGCATGCATTGATCATGATGAATGCTTGTGCAGCCGGAAAAGATGTTTATTGTGAAAAACCTGTAGGCAATTCAATAGGCGAATGCAGGGCGATGGTTGCTGCGCAAAAAAAATACAACAAAGTAGTGCAGGCGGGACAATGGCAGCGCAGTCAACAACATTTCAAAGATGCAGTAGATTATGTAAAGAGTGGAGTGCTTGGAAATATTCGCACAGTAAAGGTTTGGTGTTACCAAGGATGGATGCAGCCCGGACCTGTTGTCCCAAACACACCGCCGCCTCCGGGGGTTGACTATACAACATGGTTAGGGCCTGCGCCAACGAGAGAATTCAATTCAAGCCGTTTTCATTTTAATTTTCGCTGGTTCTGGGATTATGCCGGAGGCTTGATGACTGATTGGGGTGTACACTTACTGGACTATGGACTGTTGGGAATGGGATCGCCCATTCCAAAGACAGTGTCTGCATTAGGAGGTCGCTTTGCATACCCCGATCTGTATGAAGAAACACCGGACACGCTCACAACGCTTTACGAGTTTGACAACTTCAATATGGTTTGGGATTCGGCGATGGGGATTGACAATGGCTCCTATGGGCGTGATCACGGGATCGCTTACATCGGCAACAACGGTACGTTAATTCTCGACCGTGGTGGCTGGGAAGTCATAGAAGAAAAACAAAGCAAACACAAAGTGAGTAAACCTTTTGTGAAGCCCTCAGATAACGGCTTGGATAAGCATTGGGAAAATTTTGTGTCAGTTGTAAAGTCAAGGAAGATGGAAGACCTTAACTGCCCGATAGAAGCCGGAGCACATGTGGCAACTGTAGCCCAAATGGGGAACATCGCTTACCGGACCAGGAAAAAACTGACATGGGACAAGGCGAAAGAAAAATTTACTGACGAAGCGGTAAACAAAGAATACATGATGAAGCAATATCACAATGGCTATAAATTACCCACCGTATAAATCTCATAATAATATTTTTTACTTTTAATTTTTATCAATGAAAAAAACTTTCTTTTTAATCGTTACCGTCTTTTTTTCAATCTCACTATTTGCCCAGGAAACAATGAAAGCTGAAGAAACAGAATTCTATGCGCCCGTCCCTCCTGTAGTAACACCAGCCGCAAACTACGGTGATCCTCCATCGGATGCCATTGTTTTATTTGGCGGAAATAATCTTGATGAATGGGTTTCTGTGAAGGATACAACTCAACCGGCAGACTGGATCGTTTCAGGTAATTCATTTACTGTAAAGAAAAGTGCAGGAGATATTGAAACGAAAAGGAAATTTAAAGATTATCAACTTCATATTGAGTTTAAAATTCCGACTAATATTACAGGGTCAAGCCAGGCTCGCGGAAACAGTGGAATCTTTTTAGCCGCACCTCACGGAGCAAGTGAATACGAACTGCAGGTGTTAGATAATTACAATAATGCAACGTATGTGAACGGCCAGGTGGGCAGCATTTATAAGCAATCAATTCCATTGGCAAATCCTTCAAGAAAACCAGGCGAGTGGCAGGCCTATGATGTTGTATGGACCGCTCCGAGATTTTATGACAATGGAACGCTGGAATCTCCGGCACGTGTGACTGTTTTTCTTAACAACGTTCTTGTGCAAAACAATTTCTCGTTGAGAGGCGGTACGCCCTACATCGGACTTCCCAAATATATCCGGCATCTTGCAGCACCCATAAAATTACAGGCCCATGGTGATAAGAGTGAACCCATCAGTTTCCGGAAAATCTGGATCAGGCCTTTGTAAAGATTGAGGATCGCACGAAATAATCTTGAGACAGAATTGGGCTGATTTATTTCTGTGCCTTAATATTCATTGTTAAGAGCGAAGACCGGCTTTCTGAACATCCATTGCCCTTCGGTAAAGTCAGGGAAAGCAACGGTTTCGTTTCCGAGTTCTATCGACTTTTCGCTCAAAGGCGTGATCGCGGTCCATGTTGCGGCATCATAAACATCCATTGGCGTTGGCGTCTTTCTTTTTATTGACTCCACAAAAGCATGGATTACAAAAAAGTCCATTCCCCCATGTCCGGCTCCTGCAGTCTCCTTGCTCCAGCGTGCCCACAGTGGATGATCATATTTTTCAAACCATGTTGAAGCTTTATCCCATTCATCGTACTTAGCTGATTTCCCTTCAATATAAACTCCATTGTTGACATCCATCCAGATGCCTTCTGTTCCCTGTACCCTGAATCCTAAGGAATATGGACGTGGAAGGTCGGTATCATGCTCCAACAAAATTGTTTCACCATTGGCACAGTTGATAGAAGTGGTAACAACGTCTCCAAGCTTAAACCTCACCTTCGCATTCGGATGATTTTCACCTCCCCACTTTACTACATAATTATGCAGTCC
>JBBSPT010000406.1:0-3020 GCA_038258515.1 Chitinophagales bacterium
ATGTGTCGGCAGGCAGAAACACCATCATAAAAAGGCAGGTAAATATTCCCAATATTGGAACGAGGGGCACTAAGGGAGTTTTGAATGCCCGCGGTAATTCGGGCATTTTTCTTCTCATAACCCACACTCCGGCGCATACCAATATAAAGGCAAACAGTGTTCCGATACTTGTCATTTCTCCTACCACACGTGCCGGAACAAAGGCTGCAAATAGGCTTACGAAAATCATAAATAGTAAATTGCTCTTCGCAGGAGTTTGCGTTTTTGGATTTATTGTAGAGAATATTTTTGGTATTAATCCATCTTTACTCATACTATAAAAAACCCTGCTTTGACCCATGAGCATCACCAGGATCACTGAGGAGTATCCACCAAGGATCGCTACCAAAATCGCACGGTTCAACCATGGATAATCGGGATGAATAATTCCTGCCGCATCCGGTGTTCCCATTTTTTCAATTGCTAAAGCAACAGGAGCAATTCCATCCTTACCGGCAAAATTTTGATAGTTGGTGACTCCCGTCAAAACATGTGCGAATAAGATATAAAGAACAGTGCAAATAGCGAGAGAACCCAGGATACCGATGGGCATATCTTTCTTCGGATTTTTTGCCTCCTGGGCGGCAGTACTTACCGCATCAAAACCTATGTATGCAAAAAATACAATTGCGGCAGCTCTGATTATCCCGCCCCAGCCATGTTCAAAAAAACTTTCATGTCCTGGTACGTTGGCCGGGATAAGGTAGGGATTGAGATTGTCGTTGTTGATATATTTCCAGCCTAATGTAATGAAGACCAGAACTACTGAAACTTTCAAAATGACAATAACGGCGTTTACGGTAGCGCTCTCCTTGGTCCCCTTCATCAATAAAGAACTCATTAATACAATAATGAAGACTGCAGGAAGATTTATTACCCCTCCATCCCATGGACCAACCGTTAAACTGTGCGGAAGAAATACATCAAATCCTTCAAGAAATTTTACAAGGTACCGGCTCCAGCTAATACCCACAGTAGCCGCACCTACCGCATATTCCAGCACAAGATCCCAACCAATAATCCAGGCTAAAAATTCTCCCATTGTCGCGTAGGAATATGTGTAAGCGCTTCCTGCAACTGGAATCATTGAAGCAAATTCAGCATAACACAATCCTGCAAACAGGCAGCCCACTGCCGCAACAATAAAAGAAATTGTGATTGCCGGCCCGGCGTTATTTGCCGCAGCCAGTCCCGTTATTGAAAATAAGCCAGCGCCGATTATTGCACCAATTCCAAGCGCGACCAGAGCTAATGGTCCAAGTGTACGCTTTAAGGTATGGCTTCCGGTTTCAGATGCTTCGTGCATTAAAGCATCCATTGGTTTTCTGACGAAAAGGCTCATAAACTTTTTTTAGATTTAATATAAGTTTGGGAAAGTAAGGAATAAATTAAAAAACGGGTCAAAAAAATTGTGATCATTTCAAAAATAAAAAAACCAAAATGCTCAGTTTCTGATTGCAAAAATACTTTGCAATCGATTACTTAGTTTTGGTCACTATTATTTAACCGGCTTTATGAATAAAAGAAAAAGTTCCATTCTTCTACTCGTTGTTCTTTTCATAACTGCCGTCATTCATCTTTTCGATATTTATAATTTCAATAGTATTTCGCCTGTTTTTCTGAGAGTGCTCAGGTGGATATTTATTGCTTCTATTATTCCCTTCGCGCTTTATAAAAAGTCCTTGACTACCTGGATATTTACAGCAATGGTCATCGGCGTTGAGATCGGTATTGATTTTCCCGTCTTCGCTCAAAACATGAGGGTGTTGAGCCAGATTTTTTTGCGCATGGTCAAAACTATTATTGCGCCCATACTTTTTTCAACCTTGGTTGTCGGCATCGCAGGACATTCTGATCTGAAACAGGTTGGAAGAATGGGATGGAAATCAATCTTGTATTTTGAAGTGGTTACAACCATCGCATTGATGATCGGTCTTATTGCTATCAACATTTCGCAGGCCGGTGTGGGTATTCATATTCCTCCTACATTTCACCAGGACTTACCCGCCACGGCCCCACAAACCTGGGAAGATGTGATCCTGCATATTTTCCCGGAAAACATTATTAAATCAATGTACAATGGGGATGTATTGCCGATTGTCGTATTCAGCGTCTTATTCGGGATCGGCCTCGCGATGGTCAATGAAAAGAAACGTGAGCCGATGATTCGTTTTTCTGAAAGCCTTGCCGAGACAATGTTTAAGTTCACGAATATTATCATGCACTTTGCTCCCTTCGGTGTTGGTGCAGCCATCGCCGTTACCGTCGGGCATCTTGGAATCGACATTCTCACTTCGCTCATCAAATTGCTTCTTACATTGTATGTTTCACTTTTTGTTTTTCTGGGACTTGTACTTTTTTCTATCGCATACTTAATGAAAATTCCGGTAAGACAATTTATAAAAGCTGTTTCGGAGCCGGTGTCAATCGCATTTGCTACCACAAGTTCGGAGTCTGCTCTTCCGATTGCCATGGAAAACATGGAAAAATTCGGCGTTCCGCGGAGAATTGTTTCGTTTGTAATTCCAACAGGCTACACTTTTAATCTGGATGGCACGACTCTTTATTTATCGCTGGCAAGTGTTTTCGTTGCACAGGCTGCAGGCATCCATCTGCCGATAGGGACACAAATCGTAATGGGGCTCACTTTGATGCTTACGAGTAAGGGCGTTGCGGGTGTGCCGAGGGCTTCGCTCATCATTTTGTTAGGAACAGTTTCGTCTTTCGGTTTGCCTGTATGGCCGGTATTGGCAATCCTTGGAATTGATGAGTTGATGGATATGGCCAGGACATCTGTGAACGTGATTGGAAATACGCTGGCAAGTTGTGTCATCGCACGCTGGGAAGATGAATTTGACGAGGAGAAAGCGCTTGCATTTGTTCCTGATTAATATCAAAAATCCACTCAACTTAAGCACTTGATTTTTAGGATACACTGATCAGAATTCTAAATAATTCATTTGCTTTTAATCATCTTTGTC
>JBBSPT010000407.1:0-3016 GCA_038258515.1 Chitinophagales bacterium
ATAATTTTTCAGCCTTATCACCTGTCCATTCTCAACACCAGCGGGAATAGTAATTCTTACATTCTTACCATTGATCGTTAATGTTTGCTTGTGCGTTGTGTAAGCGTCCTGCAGCGACAAGTGAAGCTCCGCGTTGAAATCCTGCCCGCGATATTTTGTTTGCTGCCGTTTTCTTCCTCCACCTCCAAAGAGCGATTCAAAGAAATCCGAGAACCCTGAGTCATCGCCCGAAGAATACGTGTACTGTCCAAATCCCTGATCCCCAAATCCACCACCAAACCCACTTGCACCTTGCTGCTGACGGGCCTTCTCAAATTGATCGGCGTGTTTCCAGTCCTTGCCATATTGATCATACTTCTTTCTTTTTTCAGCATCACTCAACACTTCATTGGCCTCATTGATCTGTTGAAATTTTTTATGAGCTTCCTTATCATTTGGGTTTACGTCAGGATGATATTTTCTTGCTAACTTCCGGTAAGCTTTTTTTATATCCGCCTCACTTGCGCTTTTCGAAATCCCGAGTGTTTTATAATAATCTACAAAATCCATCTTCTTAGGTTAATTGCTTTAAATGCCTGATAAAATTAAGAGTTATTAAAATAACAACAATCAACAGATTCCCGGACGATGCTTCAACTCATCTCAGAACGAGTCAAATAGATACTACAAATAAATTTTATGATGAATGAAAAATAAATGGCAGCAATACGGTTTGTGTGCGCATTCCTCAACTACTTTCGAATCTCTTCTGGTTACAAATGAAATTGCCGGAAAATTTGGAGAGGTTTTATTCTTCTGCCGGATGTAACATGATGGCAACTGGGAAGATGCCTTGTATAATTTCAATTCCTTTTTGTATGCGGAAGCAAAAGACTCAGTCCTGAAAAAGTCACAAACTTTTACTGAGTCAGATGAATTTTATCAGGACTTATTCGATCGTAGAGATCCACTTTTTTGCAAGTGGAAGGTCTTGCATAATGAAACCTTTCGTTGTTCCGGGTATTAGTTTTCCAAAAACATCCGTGAATTTCTTAATCCCGTTTTTATCTGAAACAATAGCGATTTTCCTCCATCTGTTGAAATATTTTATTCCTAAAAAGGCATCGTCGAGCCAGGCTCCTGCCGAATAATTTGAGAGTGAGGTTTCTATCACAAGGAGGTAATTTATTTTCCCAAAAGATTTGGCAACGCTATCTACCAATGGAAAAATTATTTTTTCATAATCTTCAGCCGTGACTGTTTCTTTAGCCCGGAAACCGGTTACGTGGGCGGGCAATCCCGTAATGACTTCTATCATGATCAAAAAGTTTTATAGAGATTGTTTGATTAAAAGATTCAAAAATATTAACCATTGAAAATTACATCTGCCAGTATGTATAAAAGGGGAAAATTTTCCACTTCTTACTTCCTGGTTGTATAAAGATACGTATTAGCATACCGTATTTTTCATGGCATCATTTTAGTTTAAGTCAGGTAAATAAAAACAAGTTATTATGAGCAACAACAATGAAAAATTAGCCGACGTGTTAAACGATCTGATAAGAATAAATCATGATCGCATGAAGGGTTATGAAACCTCACGGCAAGAAACTGAAAAAATTGGTACAGATCTTCAGCAAACCTTCCAGAAAATGGCAGAACAAAGCAGAAAATATGCTGCACAGCTTTCAAGTGAAGTTCTAAAGTATGGTGGCGAAGCCACTGATGGCTCCACAGCCGGTGGTGCAATTCATCGTGCCTGGATCGACGTGAAGACAACTTTCACCGGGAAGGACAGGCATGCAATACTTTCTTCCTGCGAGTTCGGCGAAGATGCTGCCCAGAAGGCTTATAAAGAAGCGCTGGAGTCAGATGCGCAGATTCCTGCCGACACCCGCCAGTTAATCACAGAACAAAAGGATGAGCTTAAATCTTCGCACGACATGATAAAAAAATATCGTGATGCAGCAAAAGAGGTAAACGCTTAGTTTAAGCGATTTTTATAACAAGAAAGTCCGGAATTTTTACCGGGCTTTTTTGATTTTAATTCTTTGGCCCGAAATGAAATTTCCTTATGGAAAGGTTTACGATTGGCTATTTTTCAACTACCCTTCGAATTATAAAAATTTGTTCCAATTTCCAATTCGGCAAATTTTTTTGAGAAACGTTACCTTTGGAAAAAAAATTTTATGAAATATCTCATCTCTCTGTTTTTCCTTTTCGCAACAGTCATTTCTTGCACAGATGAAAATGAACAAACAACCCGGCAGGATTCTATCGACAGCACTCTCACATTGCCGTCGGGATTCATGGCTTCTGTTTTCGCTGATAGTCTTGGCAGCGTTCGTCACATGGCTTTTAGCAGCAACGGGGAATTGTACGCAAGGCTCGCCGGGCTTAAGAACGGACACGGGATACTTATTTTAAAAGATGCTGATAAAGACGGGGTAGCAGAAAGTGTTTCCGGATTTGGAAATTATGGCGGCACGGGAATCAGAATAAATGACGGTTATCTGTATGCTTCATCGAACGATAATGTTTACCGGTACAAGTTAGATGCGAACGGAAACGCTGATACCACATCTGAGGAAATGATAATCGAGGGCCTTATAAATAAAGGGCAACACGCAGCCAAGGCTATCGCGTTGGATGATGCCGGCAATATTTACGTAAATGTAGGAGCGCCTTCTAATTCATGCCAGGTGGATGACAGGCAACCTGGTTCGCCCGGAATGAATCCCTGCCCAATCCTGGATTCTGCGGCAAGTGTTTGGCAATTCAGCGCCAGTAAGCCGAACCAACACTACGCTGATGGCGTGCGATATTGCACAGGTATTCGAAATATTGTGGCACTGGACTGGAATAGCCAGGCTAATGACCTTTACGCGGTTATGCACGGACGTGATGATCTTGACCGTTTATTTCCCGACCTATATACTGAGGACGAAAGAGTAAACCTACCGGCGGAAGATATGTTGCGCATTAAAAAAGGAGACGATTTTGGATGGCCTTATTGCTACTATGATGGTCAGCAAAA
>JBBSPT010000408.1:0-3009 GCA_038258515.1 Chitinophagales bacterium
ACGCAATCGATCGCTGACTATCTTAAAAATGTGATGGTTGAGAAGTACAATCTTTCTGACGAAAATGTCTTTGAGAGATTTGCCGACACGCGGGATACACTCTGCTATGCAACTTATGAAAACCAGGGAGCTGTTTACGGATTGTTGGAAGTGGCCGCCGACTTTGCTATCGTCGTTGGTGGATACAATAGTTCCAACACTTCTCATCTTGTAGAACTTTGCGAAGCTAAACTTCCTACTTATTTCATTCACTCGGCCGAAGAAATCATTTCATCACAGGAAATACATCACTTTGATCTTCATTCCAAAACGAGTGTCGAAACCTTTTCTTTTCTCCCTGAGCAAAAGCCTGTAAAGATTTTGATGACGAGCGGAGCAAGTTGTCCTGATGCACTGGTTGAAGAAGTAATTGGGAAGATCATATCACTAACTAAGGCGGAAAAGAATATCACAGAAATATTACAGGAGTTCAGGTAGACTGAGGGAGTCATTGAAACGTATTTTCTGTAACGCGCTGTTTAAAAAGTTTAAGCGCGAACTCGAGTTGCTGTTTTTCGGAAAGTTGGGTATTGTCTAATTCTATTGCATCATCAGCTTTTCTAAGTGGACTTACTTCGCGGTGAGAATCAATATAATCCCGCATAGCAAGATTGCTTTTTATTTCTTCAAGACCAACGTAAGGGTTCTTTTGATACATTTCTTCAAAGCGCCTCTCCACTCTGACAGCTTCATCTGCGATCATAAATATTTTAAGCTCCGCGTCTGGAAACACCGTGGTGCCTATATCTCTTCCGTCCATTATAATTCCTTTTCCTTCGCCCATTTTTTGCTGTTCGGCAACAGCAAAATTTCTCACGTCTTTTAATGCCGCCACTTCGCTCACTTTTTCCGCGACCAACAGGTCTCTTATAATGTATTCAACATTTTCACCATTCATGTAAATTTCCGAAAACCCTGATTGTTCATTTTTAAGAAAGGTGAGATTTACATTTTTTAAGGCTCTCCTAATTTCCTGCCCATCGGAAGTATTCACATTATTTCGTAGAAAATAGAGAGTTATGGCTCTGTACATAGCCCCGCTGTCAACATAAATATACCCCAGCCGTTTTGCCAGCTGCTTTGCCAGTGTACTTTTGCCACAAGAAGAAAATCCGTCAATGGTAATGATTAGTTTTTTCTCCATACCCGCAAAAATGAGATAAAAACAAAGAAGTGCAAAAAGATAAATAACAAAAAATGCCATCTTAAAAAAGATGGCATTTAAAAAATGTATTCAAGTTCGTCGTTCCACTAAGCCTTGGAAGCCTCTTCCTTCTTTACTCCTCCTTTAACTTCAAAAGTTATCTTTGAATTTTCTTTGTCCAGGTCTGCAATCAATACATCGCCTGTCTTAATATTGAGATTTAGAATCTCTTCAGCCAGTGGATCTTCGAGGTACTTTTGAATGGCCCTGTGTAGAGGCCTTGCTCCAAAATTTGCATCGAACCCTTTTTCGGCAATAAATTTCTTGGCTTCTTCAGTAAGTTCTAAAGTTAATCCAAGGTTAAGTAGCCTCTTCGTTACGCCCTTCATCAGAATATCTATGATTGAGAAGATATCTTCTTCAGTAAGGTTGTTAAAAATGACAACATCATCAATCCTGTTTAAAAATTCAGGACTAAAAGTTCGCTTCAACGCTTTTTCAATAACGGCCTTCGTATTCTCCTCTGCATTCAATCTTCTTGACGCGGTGCTAAACCCTACACCATCTCCAAAATCTTTTAATTGTCTTGCACCAATGTTAGAAGTCATGATGATCATCGTGTTCTTAAAGTCAATTCTTCTTCCCAGACCATCGGTCAATTGTCCGTCATCCAAAACCTGTAGCAGGATATTGTAGATATCGGGATGCGCCTTCTCAATCTCGTCAAGGAGAATGACAGAATATGGTTTACGCCTCACCTTTTCCGTCAGCTGCCCACCTTCCTCATATCCTACATATCCGGGAGGCGCACCGATCAGGCGGGAAACCGTAAATTTCTCCATGTACTCACTCATATCGATTCTAATCAGCGCATCATCGCTATCGAACATATAACGAGCCAATGCTCTCGCCAGCTCAGTTTTACCCACGCCTGTAGGCCCGAGAAATATAAATGTTCCAATGGGTTTTTTTGGATCCTTCAATCCAACCCTGTTTCTCTGGATTGCCTTTACCACTTTTTGAATAGCCTCATCCTGCCCGACAACTGCGCCGGTCAGATCCTGCGCCATCCTGCGAAGCTTTTCAGTTTCAGCCTGCACCATTCGTTTTACAGGAATACCTGTCATCATACTCACTACTTCTGCAATTGCTTCTTCGTCGATCGGGAAACGCTTGTTCTTACTTTCTTCTTCCCAATCCGCTTTGGCTTTCTCCAGTTCTTCCTGCAATCTTTTTTCAGTATCCCTCAAAGAGGCTGCCTCTTCAAAACGTTGGCTTTTAACTACTTTATTTTTTTCGTGTTTAATATCATCAATCTTTTTCTCCAATTCTACCACCTCTTCCGGTACATTAATGTTTTTTAAATGAACCCGTGCACCTACTTCATCAAGCACATCGATGGCCTTGTCCGGAAGAAGCCTGTCCGTCATATATCGATCGCTAAGCTTTACACAGGCATCAATAGCTTCATCGTTATAAGTAACGTTGTGGTAATCCTCGTACTTATTTTTAATGTTGGTTAAAATTTCAATCGTCTCTTCAACGCTTGGCTGCTCGACCATCACTTTTTGAAATCGGCGATCCAGGGCTCCATCTTTTTCTATATACATCCTGTATTCATCCAACGTGCTGGCACCGATGCATTGCAATTCACCTCTTGCCAGGGCAGGCTTGAAAATATTGGAAGCATCAAGCGAACCACTTGCACCTCCGGCACCCACAATGGTGTGTATCTCATCGATAAACAAAATCACATCGCGGTTCTTCTCAAGCTCATTCATAATTGCCTTCATTCTTTCCTCGAACTGGCCGCGATATTTTGTGCC
>JBBSPT010000409.1:0-3000 GCA_038258515.1 Chitinophagales bacterium
AGGTTTCTCATGTGTTTGGAGGTTGAGGTGAAAAATATGTTGAAAGCTAAAAAAAAAAATTATGAAATTATAGACATTTTTTTTGCTAATTTGAAAACACAAACCTCAAACAATCCTTGCATTCAACATTTTATTTCTCCTTATTGTAACCGCCTCTTGTTATTTTGTACTCATCAAGTGTTCATTTTTCATTCTACTATTGGCGCTTTTTTTGTGACCTGCTTTTTCTTAGTTTGAAGTCTTCTATTATAAAATTGAATCAAGTGTTCGACTCTCGGGTTTTCAGAACTTTCTAAGATTCGATGAGATTAGTTTAAGGAAAACTCTCTACAAAACTGCGACCTTATTACTGTACTGGTTGACGAAATAAATTGTAGAATTATCATATTCGTTTTCATAATGAAACGGGCGTACCTTAAATAAAAAATGGGCAAAATTATTTCGCTCAATAATATTTACAGGAAATATAGTAAAGCAGCCGTTGAGAAGAAGAAGCTGCGAACTCCTCCCAACGAAAAATCAGCACCACTTTCTGATTCAATGATCAAAACATTGAAGCTCGCCTGCATTAAGCAGAATGATCACTTGCTGTTTGGACCTGCTGATATAGAAGGTTCTTCTGCTGCGCTTATAGAGCGCGGGCTTCTCAAAAATCATAAAGTAATAAGAAATGGGAATTGGGAGCGGACATGGTATGTCACTAAGCGGGCACGCATATTATTAAAAAAGATTGAAAAGAAGGAGCGGGAGATCGACTGAGAGAACGGGCGTGATTCTCTCAACGAAGATGCAACCAAAAAGTGAAGGAGGTGAAATTTTTAAAAACATGTCACTTCGAAAGTCAGGATTAAATTAATCTAAAATATCTGTCATGAATTTTGCTTTGGCAACCTTATATCAAAGTTCTCAATTCTCTTTTCCTATAGATTTCGAGAAAGGTCCATGGACTAATTTCTTCCGTGCAAGACTTCTCTAAATGCCGGCCATTTATTTCTCTCTCAGTATTGAACAGTACAGCTATTGCTGTCGTTTGTATACTTTACCTTTCTTATCAAATCTTATAGAAACATGCATCTGTACTCAAGAAGAATCGGCGTTTTGCTTTGCTGTGTCGTGGCTTCATGCCTATCATATGGACAAGCTACTTTACAACCCTCTTCATTGCGGTGTGAGTATGTCACGAATCCTTTAGGTATTGATGTCAGCGAACCCCGCTTTACCTGGAATTTTATTTCGGATGAACGAAATAAAATGCAATCGGCATACGAATTAGTCGTGAGCGATAATGAAAAAGAGATTCTTGCTGGTAAAGGAAAGTTATGGACCACAGGCAAAATAAATTCGAATGAAAATGTAAACATCACTTACTCAGGAAGTCCGCTGCAGTCTTTCACCCGCTACTACTGGAGCGTAAAAGTATTTGATGAAAATGGAAAACCTTCCCAATGGAGTAAGCCTGCATGGTTTGAAACAGCATTGTTGCATGCAAATGACTGGAGCGCAAAGTGGATCAATGATGGCAGTAAAAATCCTGCAATCGATTCTGAATATTATAAGCCTGACAGGATGCCTTTGTTGCGGAAAGAATTTTCAACGACGAAGAAAATTGTAGACGCAAGGCTGTACATCAGCGGACTGGGATATTACGAGGCTTATATGAATGGTAAAAAAATTGGTGACCATGTTCTCGATCCTGGCTTCACGACTTACCGCAAAGAAGTACTCTATAGTGTTTATGATATGACGGGCATGTTCATACGGGGGAAAAATGTGATGGGCATCATGTTGGGGAATGGTTGGTGGAATCCATTGCCATTGAAACTATTTGGACGATGGGATCTTAGAGATTACCAGCAGACAGGACGCCCTTGTGTAACGGCCGAGATTCAAATACAATATTCGGATGGCTCTTCAGAAAAAATAATTACAGATGAAAGTTGGTTGGGCGCTCCCGGGCCAATCGTGAAGAATAATGTGTATCTCGGTGAAGAATACGATGCTCGTCTTGAAGAAAAAAACTGGAACAACGACGTCGTAAATAAAACCAACTGGAAAAATGCAGTTATAGTAGATGGCCCTTCGGGAATGATGACTTCTCAAATGCAACCGCCTATAAGGATTACCAAAATTCTAAAACCTATCAAAATTACTGAAGCGGGAAAAGATACTTTCATCGTTGACATGGGACAAAATTTTGCAGGTGTCGCACGGATCAGGGTTAAGGGTGAAGCCGGAAGAAAAGTTTCATTGCGATACGGTGAAGATCTTTTTAAAAACGGAAGCTTAAATTATATGACCACTGTGATGACGCAAATAAAAAAAGGCGCAATCAAGGGCGGCCCGGGTGCCCCTGAAACCGCGTGGCAGCAAGATGATTATATTTTAAAGGGCGATGGAGTAGAGGAGTGGTCGCCTCGTTTTACATTTCATGGATTCAGGTATGTAGAGGTTACAGGCTGGCCGGGAAAGCCTGCCCTCAATGATTTTGATGGTTTGCGAATGAATTCTGATATGCAGGAGGCAGGCACTTTCGCCTGCTCGAATGAGCAGTTGAATAAACTCCACGATGTTATTCAATGGACTTTTCTCAGTAATGTTTTTAGTGTGCAATCAGATTGTCCCGGCAGGGAGAAAATGGGATACGGAGCAGATATCGTGGTGACAACTAATGCTTTTATGTACAACTACGATATGGCACAATTCTATCGCAAGACGGTAAAGGATTTTGCCAATGAACAGAGGCCGGAAGGTGGCATCACTGAGATAGCTCCTTCAACAGGGATTGATGATAGGGGCTATGGTGATGGCTCCGGGCCAATAGGATGGGAGCTTGCGTTTCCCTATGTGCAAAAGCAATTGTATGAATTTTATGGAGACAAGAAAATTATTGAAAGCAACTATGAAGCATTTGTGAAGCAAATAAATTTTCTTCGATCAAAAACAGAAGGCGGCTTGCTTTATTGGGGAATAAGTGACCATGAGGCAATCGATGCAAAGCCC
>JBBSPT010000410.1:0-2982 GCA_038258515.1 Chitinophagales bacterium
ATCGCTATGATGAAAGAAAGGCCCTTGCTCCGCGGGACATCGTCGCAAGGGCAATAGACAGTGAGATGAAGATCAACGGTACGGAACATGTGTTCCTGGATTGCACTCACATGAACATGGAAAAATTCTTTCATCATTTTCCTAACATCACTGAGAAATGCAGATCGATCGGCATAGATGTTTCAACCCAATTCATCCCCGTTGCGCCGGCCGCACATTACAGTTGCGGAGGTATAAAAACTGACGAATGGGGAAGGTCCTCAATTAAAAACCTGTATGCCTGCGGAGAATGTGCAAGCACCGGGCTCCATGGCGCAAATCGTCTCGCAAGCAATAGTCTTTTGGAGGCAATGGTTTTCGCACATCGGTGTTACTTAGATGGAATTAAGAAAATAAATTCCATTCATTTCAATGATGCAATTCCCGATTGGAATGCAAAAGGCACTACAGCACCAAAGGAAATGATTCTTATAACCCAGAGCTTAAAAGAACTGCAATTGCTGATGACAGACTACGTTGGTATCGTTCGCACAAACGTCAGGTTGCAAAGAGCAATGAAAAGATTGGATCTGCTGCACGAGGAAACCGAACAGTTGTATCAGACAACCTATGTTTCGCCCCAGCTTTGCGAACTTCGAAACCTGATTACTGTCGGATATTTAATTGTGAAGGAAGCACAGTTACGCCATGAAAGCCGGGGCCTTCATTTTAATACAGACTATCCTTTTAAAGATGAACTGGTTCAAAATATTGTTCTCTGAAAAATCAGTTCAATATGCTTTGTTCTTTTTCGGTTTTAAAACTCTTTTCTTTTTTAATTTCCTCCCAGCCGCCATTCACATTACGAAGGTTGTGGTAGCCTTGTAACTTTAGCAGTGAACAGGCGATCACGCTTCTGTGGCCTGAACCGCTGTGAACATAGAGATTTTCTGTTTCTTCAAATTGTGCAATCAACGCAACATCGCTCATGTCTCCGAGGGGGAGATTTACAGCACCTTTCAGGTGACCTTCAGCAAACTCGGTAAGTTTGCGCACATCCACTACAGTTAGGTTGGGGTCGTGCGGAAGATCCATCGCTAATTCATCCACGTCCACGTCAATGATCATGTCATACTTTTCAGCCGCATTCTTCCAGGCATCGCATCCACCTTTGAGATAGCCGGAAATGTTTGCAAATCCAATATTCTCCAGCCGTCGGAATATCTCTTCCTCACTGCCGGAGTCTGTTATCAACAAAATTTCATCTTTTACAGAAACGAAGTTTCTACTCCATTCTTCAAGACTTTCCGCCGCGCCTAAAAAAAGAGAGCCGGGGATAAAAGCCTGTTTAAAATTTTCCGGGCTTCTCGTATCGACAATCTTAGCCTGCCCGTTGATTTTCTTTTTGAATTCTTTTATAGTCAATCCTGTCATTATTTTCTTTTTAAAAAAACTGATAAAATTCAGATTTAGCATACATCAAAATGCGAACCATAGTAGTGTGCCTCAGGAACGATTTCCTAACCGTTATAAAATTTCCTGCAATACAGGCAAGGTTTTCATCTTTCCAAATTCAGGCATGTGAAAGATGTAATAATTTTCCATCACTGAAAGAATTTTTCTGCGGGCTGTCTTATTCAGTTTAATTTCTCTAAGGTCATTGGGATGCTTCGTCTTGATAAATTCTGCAACATGGCTGCTCGTTTCGATATCAGCATTTTCTTCTCCCGGAGTTTCGGCTGCCACGAACTTTCCCTCGGGGATATTAAAAAATTTATTTTCCTCAGGTCGATTGTCCTGTAATGCAAACCCAAAAAACCATGCAAAGTGAATCGAAAAATAAATCGGAAAGTTGGCTGTGATTTCCACCGGAGCTGTGTCGAGTTCCGTCAATGCATCTTCGAAAAAGTGAAAGAGATCCTGGTTAGATTCCGGTTGCTTCAGGCACTTGTGAATGAGCTCTACCATGAAAAGGGCTACACAGTTTTTGGGCACGTTGCTGAAAATATTTTTATACAAATAATTCCATTTCACTTCTTTAATTCTTTGCAGGTTTCTCAGGTCATTGTGATACACTTGTAAATCCAAAATAGATGAAGGTTGAAAAAAATGTGCTTTGGCCCGTTTAGAATCCGTACGGACTCCGTTGACAATGTAGGATTGCACTCCAAACATCTCAGTGAAGATGTTTGTGATCACTGATGTCTCACCATATTTTATCGTTCGAAGAACGATCCCTTTTGTTGAATGAACCATAATGAGAGATCACGCCGATCTTTTTTTTATTCTAAATTACTATCCTATTTTTTGAGTACGTAGAAAAATGTTTAACAATAATATTCATGTGGCATCGCCGCATGGTATATCAACTGGATTTCATTTCTGCAAGTAATGCGCTTTTTAGAATTGAGTAGTTTTGGGCGGATTGAGTTTAGTGTTTTTTTGTTGAAATGTAAATCTTTTTTAGAAAAAAGATTGCCGTTATCTTTAAAAACTGGTTGACATTCAAGTCTGTAACAATTTTTACATTTGCATTCTTTTTTTAGCGGCGTATGACAAAATTGAATGATTTGTTTACAATCGGGAAAAATTAATTGAATTGAAAGACCTTTCCGCTGCGGAAGAATTTATTTTGGAAAAATTAAAAACTGAGCTTCCCGAAAATCTTTGTTATCACGGATTGCATCATACGCTTGATGTATTTTCCGCCGCAATGAAAATTGCAGAATCAGAGAACCTGGATGCTGAAGAATTAAGACTTCTGCGGATAGCTGTTTTATATCACGATGCCGGTTTTATCACTGTCTATAAAGATCATGAAGCCAGAGGATGCCAGATGGCAAAGGAAAATTTGAAGTCTTTTGGCTTTACGGATGATGAAATCGAAATCATTTGTGATATGATCATGGCGACAAAAATTCCCCAAAGCCCGGAAACAAAGTTGGAGAAAATTATTTGCGATGCTGACCTTGATTACCTTGGGAGAAAAGATTTCTATGAAAT
>JBBSPT010000411.1:0-2976 GCA_038258515.1 Chitinophagales bacterium
ATTTCTTATCTCAGTGAAATGATGAATTTTCCGGGCGTATTGCATGGCGATGAAGAAGTACGGAGGAAAATACTATTGGCAGAAAAAAATCACAAACCGGTTGATGGACATGCTCCCGGATTGAGGGGAACTGATCTTAAAAAATACGTACAAGGCGGAATGGCCCGAGACGGTGTATTGATCAGTACAGACCACGAGTGTTTTACAAAGGATGAAGCGGAAGAAAAACTGAAATTGGGTGTGAAGATTTTAATTCGCGAAGGAAGTGCCGCGAAAAATTTCGAAGCCTTGGTAGATCTTTTGAATGACTATCCTTTTCAAATGATGTTTTGTAGCGACGATAAACATCCGGATAGTTTGGTGAAGGGGCATATCAATCAACTATGCAAGAGAGCGCTGAACAATGGTATCGATTTGTTCCATGTACTCCAGGCGGCCTGTGTGAATCCTGTGAAACATTATAAGATGAATGTTGGTCTTCTGAAGCCGGGAGATCCTGCAGATTTTATTATCGTAAAAGATCTTTCAGGTTTTGAAGTGCTAAGCACCTTCATCGATGGAATAAAAGTTGCAGAAGGTGGCATCACAAAAATTACTGCACAAAAATCTGGATTAATAAATAATTTTCATTGTAGTAAAAAAGAAGTTGAGGATTTCAAATTTGCGGTGACTGAATTTCCTAAAACCATAGAAGCTATTGTTCCGCTGGATGGACAGCTCATCACCAACAAACAAAAAGTGAAGCCAATAGTGGAGGGCGATCATTTTTTAAGTGACACTGAAAATGATATTCTCAAAATCGTTGTGGTGAACCGCTACTACGATGCTCCAATCGCCAAAGCTTTCATTCGCAATTTTGGATTAAAGAAAGGAGCCATAGCTTCATCCGTAGCGCACGACAGTCATAATATTATCGCTGTGGGTGTAGATGAACAAAGCCTTTGTGAAGCTGTAAATCTTGTAATAGAAAACCAGGGAGGAATAAGTTGTGTTGACGGGTCAAGTTCTCCGGGCAAAGTTTTAGCCTTACCCGTCGCAGGACTTATGTCTAATGAGGACGGCTATCAAGTCGCGAAGGCGTACATTGAAATTGATCAGGCAGCAAAAGAGTTGGGATCTCAATTGTCTTCTCCCTTTATGACTCTTTCTTTTATGGCACTACTCGTGATCCCTCATTTAAAAATAAGCGACCTCGGATTGTTTGATGCCGATAGTTTTACCTTCGTCAACTGATAGCAATTCTCTTTTTTGAAGAACTTGCAAATTCAGTTTTGGCACAAAATCCGCTCTTAGTTTTCATATATTTGCGAACCTAAAATGTTTCACATGTCAGTATTAGTCAATAAAGATTCAAAAATTTTGGTACAGGGTTTCACCGGAACAGAAGGCACATTTCACGCAACCCAAATGATCGAATATGGCACCAAGGTTGTCGGTGGAGTTACGCCAAATAAGGGCGGCACCACTCATCTTGACAGGCCGGTGTTTAATACGGTTGAAGAAGCGGTAAAGGAAACTGGATGCGATGTAAGTATCATATTTGTGCCACCCGCGTTTGCAGCGGATGCAATAATGGAAGCTGCTGATGCGGGAATTAAATTGATTGTTTGCATCACCGAAGGAATTCCCGTACAGGACATGGTGAAAGTAAAAAACTATCTGCTGGATTCTGATGCACGGTTAGTCGGTCCAAACTGCCCTGGAGTAATCACTGCTGACGAATGCAAAGTGGGAATCATGCCCGGTTTTATTTTTAAGAAAGGAAAAATTGGCATCGTTTCGAAATCCGGGACGCTCACTTATGAAGCTGCCGACCAGGTAGCAAAAGCCGGCCTTGGAATATCCACAGCAATCGGGATCGGTGGAGATCCAATTATCGGAACCAATACCAGGGAAGCTATAGAATTTTTTATGAGTGATAAAGACACTGACGGTATTGTGATGATTGGTGAGATTGGCGGAAGCATGGAAGCGGATGCCGCAAATTGGATCAAGGAAAGTGCCCGCCTCAACGAGTCACTTGGCCAACCAACAAAGCCGGTGGTCGCCTTTATCGCAGGTCAGACTGCTCCTGCGGGACGGCGCATGGGACATGCAGGCGCAATCGTGGGAGGCGCAGAAGATACTGCTGCCGCCAAAATGAAAATACTTGAAGAGTGTGGTGTGCATGTGGTAGTGAGCCCTGCGGATATTGGAAAAAGGATGGCCGAAGTAATGAACGGAAAATAGATAGAGCTAGTGCGGATGCACAAAAAATAGCAAACCCGTTGACGGCATTTTAGCCAGGAAAACTAATCTTTCCACAAAAATGGAAATAATATCACGGCGAGCGCAATCACGAGTACGTCGAAACCTGCCAATAAAAGCGACATCTGCGTCAGGGCGCCTTCCCTGAAAATTTCTCCAAACGCAGACTTTGAAAGTTTCATCATTAACAGCAATTGCGGAATAATTAAAGGAAATCCAAGGATTGCCATCACCGCAGCATTTTGCTGTGCTTTAGCGGCAATTGCGGCCATCAATGTAAACACAAGACTAAGACTAAATCCTCCAAGAAATGCCAGCCCGATAAATTGCAGGTCGTTCACAACGGGGTTTCCGAATAGAATCCGAAATAAAACAAGACTCGCAAGAACCATCACGAACATCACGAGAGCGCTGTAAATAAGTTTCGCTATGATAAAGTTCACAGGGCTTGTGATTGAAGAAAAGTACAGCATCCTTCCCTTACTTTCCTGCAAAAAACTTTTGGCAACGGCATTCACGCAAACGAATAACTGGATAACCCAGAAAAGACCATTATAGACCGTGGCTTCCGGCTTTCCCATTGCCATAAATAAAACAAAAACAGTGGAGGCAACATATAATAAGATACCATAGAAA
Source organism: Chitinophagales bacterium (assembly GCA_038258515.1). GTDB lineage: Bacteria > Bacteroidota > Bacteroidia > Chitinophagales > Chitinophagaceae > Ginsengibacter. The sequence goes on from JBBSPT010000411.1 coordinate 2,884, forward strand.
GTATGTTGCTGCCTCAGCTCAAGGAGCAAGTCTTTCTTCAGTAGTGTTATAATTTTTGAAATCATTGAATATGGTCCTGTAATAAAAATTTAA
>JBBSPT010000412.1:0-2967 GCA_038258515.1 Chitinophagales bacterium
ATTTTCTGATTTATAGATCTGTATGCTGTCGTCTTTTACAATCCGAATTTTAATGACGGCTGATAGATCTTTCAACATGTTATGAGACCGATACCATGTGCCGCCTGTATCAGAAACTATTCTCTTTCCATTCAGTTCAACCTGACTATCATCATAGGCGAATACCTGCAGACAGGCATTTTTATTTTCCTGAAGCCAATTAATTATTTTTGATCCGTAACTGTTTTCATACCCGTAATCGCTGTCAAGAAAGACAATACGTTTGACATAGTTTGGAATCTTATTCACGCCGTCAAGAAAGGCGAAAATGAACCTTCCTCCCCCACTGTGACCGTTCAGGCAAATTGTGGTACTCGCGGACTCGAATAAATTAGAAATCGTGTCCACAATATTCTGTACATCGGAAATAAAATTTGCGTGTTTGGTTTTCCACAAAGGCCAGCTCTTAAAATCATTTTCCAGGTAGGCCACCACAATATTTTGATCACGCAGTTTTCTTCGAATAAATTTTGTTTGTGGTCCGATGTGTTGAATATTTAAACTCCAGCTATATAGCGTGTCCCTTGTATTGCCCATTGTATGCACGGTTGAATTCCCATTTGCTAATGCATAAAATATCAGCATCGTCTCTTTTGATGCATCATAGTTTCGAGGCACATCAATGGTAACGGACACATCCTGGCACATCCGGAATTCAAAGAGTGAATCCCTTTGCATTCCATCGGCACCCTCTGAAAGATGGGCACAAAGACAAAACAAAATGATATTTCTGAGAGAACAGAAAAAGCGGATTGCGCAAAATCTAAATGCAGATAAGAACCACACGCGATAAGTATTGAATCAATGTAAAGTCATAAAATTATAACTTTACGACTGGGCAAATGAAATTTTGGTTCCAGGAAATCTGAGTCAGAATAATTTAATTGTTGATGACGCCGTCATTGCAAAAAGTAAAATGATTACTATGAAAAAAAGTCTGTTTGTTCTCGCGGTGTTGTGCTCCTTACTTCCTAACCTGCTTTCAGCGCAAAAACAGAAAAAACCGATGAACGTCATTTTTATTTTATCTGACGATCACCGGTACGATTTCATGGGATTCACAAACCGCGTTCCTGGCCTCGAAACGCCGGGAATGGACCGAATGGCAAGGGAAGGGGCTTATCTAAAAAATGCATTTGTAACTTCTTCTCTTTGTTCTCCCAGCCGTGCATCTATATTGACAGGTCAATATGCTCATACACACACTGTCGTGGATAACTCAGCCCCGCTGCCTGGTGATCTCATATTTTTCCCACAATACATGCAGAAGAAAGGTTATGCAACTGCATTCATGGGCAAATGGCATATGGGTAATACGGGAGACAACCCTCAACCCGGTTTTGATGAGTGGGTTAGTTTCCGCGGACAAGGGCAATACTATGGAAATACACTGAATGTAAACGGCAACCAAGTAAAGCTTGACAGCGATAATTATATTACCGATGAATTGACAAAAAGAGCTATTGGCTGGATGAATAGTGTAAAAGACAAGCCCTTCTGTATGTACCTTTCTCACAAAGGCGTACATGCTGAATTTGTAGCGGCCCCAAAATATAAAGGGAAATATAAAAATCTTGAAATCGTTTGCCCTCCATCAATGTACCTGACTGCGACCGACAGCAGCAAAAAATATGGAACGATGACTGCACCGCAGACAGAAGTAAATTATAAGGACATACCCCAATGGGTCAGAAAGCAACGCTATAGCTGGCATGGGGTGGACTACATGTATGATGGCCAGATTCCATTTGATACATTTTATCATTCCTACCTGGAAACCTTGATGTCAGTTGATGAAAGTGTTGAGCAAGTGCTGGATTGGGTTGAAAAGAATGGATTAAAAGAAAACACAATGGTCGTTTATATGGGCGATAATGGATTTCAATTTGGCGAGCATGGATTAATTGATAAAAGAAATGCTTACGAAGCAAGCATGCGTGTTCCGCTTCTGGTGTGGGCACCGGGCATGGTAAAACCAGGATCGGAAATACCACAAATGGTATTGAACATTGACATCGCACCAACTTTTCTTGATATTGCCGGAATAGCAAAGCCTGCACAGATGCAAGGAGAATCTTTTCTGCCCTTGTTAAAAGGACAGCACATTCCGTGGCGTGATAAAATTTTTTACGAGTATTACTGGGAACAGGCATTCCCGCAGACGCCTACCACCTTTGCCGTTAGAACCGATAACTATAAATACATTGCCTACAATGGTATTTGGGATATAAATGAATTGTATGATCTTGAAAAAGATCCTTACGAAATGAACAACCTTGTCAGGAACAAACAATTTGACAAAATTGGTCTTGCCTTAAAAAATGATTTATACGAGTGGCTGCAAAAAACAAACGGTCTGCAAATTCCTTTGAAAAAGCTGGATCAGAAAAAGATAGATCATTTATACAGGAGCACTTATTAACGTGACTATGAAAAATGTTAACCTGTTTTGCATTGTGGTAGTATTGTCATTGGTTCAATGCAAACCTACTCCCGACTCTTCCGTTACCGCTTCGGCGGTTGATAGCATGGCTTCCTGCGAGATGAATATGCCATCCAGATATGCTGCAGTGTCAGATAGCTTCAGTGGAAAATCTGTTGAAAGCTCAACAATTGGCATGGTCAGAATTCCTGCCGGTGAATTTATGATGGGTGCTGACGATGAGAAAGGTCGGCCGGACGAATACCCTCAGCATGAAGTGAAAATAAATTCCTTTTGGATGGATGCAACCGAGGTAACGAATGCTCAGTTTAAAAAGTTTGTTGAGTCCACCGGATATGTCACGACGGCCGAAAAAAAACCCGATTGGGAGGAACTAAAAAAACAATTACCTGAAGGCACTCCCAAGCCAGATGAGAGTTTGTTTGTTGCAGCATCCCTGGTATTCACAAATCCCGGGCACCCGGTATCATTGAAAGATGCATCGC
>JBBSPT010000413.1:0-2967 GCA_038258515.1 Chitinophagales bacterium
GTTTATATGGGACAATACAACGACCCGGCTTTTAATGCCCCGCCAAAATGCTGCGGTGAAGAAAGTGAATTTGTTGCCACCGAACCCTTTGAAAAATTGTTGTGAAAAATAAGGCTCCGTTTCGGATGCAGGAGAGTCATAGATCGAGTAAACTTTTGTTGTGTGACCATTCTCTCCGGAATATCCAGCCAGGACTTTCCCGACAATGCGTCCAACTTTTTGAATACCCCCGGCATCGGAAAAAGTTTTTAAAGTAAGGAAGAGTATGTTCAAAAAATTGCTAAAGATGGTGAGCAGCACTCACTTCATTTCCCGTGTTGTGTTTCCACATATTTATCATAGTGGTCTTCAAAATCTTTATAGGTGTTTTGAATTCCTTCTTTGAGGTCAATCTTCGGAAACCACCCAAGACTATTAACAAAAGTTACATCAAGCATCTTGCGCATGGTACCATCGGGCTTGGATGTATCAAACACCAGGTCTCCCTTATAGCCTGTGATCACCTGTATCATTCTTGAGAGCTGCTCTATGGAATCGTCCTTGCCCGAACCCACGTTCACGATGCCCGGTTCATCATAATTTTCCATCAGGAAACAGCAGGCTTCCGCGGCATCATCCACATGAAGGAACTCCCGGCGTGGAGTACCTGTTCCCCAGATCGTCACGGTCTTTTCGTCCTTCACCTTTGCTTCATGAAATTTGCGGATCAGCGCAGGCAGCACGTGTGAATTTTGCAGGTGATAATGATCGCCCGGACCAAACAAGTTGGTGGGCATCACGCTGATGAAATTACAGCCATGTTGCTTGTGATAGCTCTGGCACATTTTTATTCCGGCAATCTTGGCAATGGCGTATGCATCATTGGTTGGTTCAAGAAAGCCCGTGAGCAAATATTCTTCCTTAATCGGCTGAGGTGCATTTTTTGGATAGATGCAACTGCTTCCCAGGAACAACATTTTTTTTACGCCATGCAGGTATGCCTGGTGAACGATATTATTTTGAATGGCAAGATTATCATAAATGAAGTCGGCAGGATAGGTATTGTTCGCCATGATGCCTCCAACTTTTGCTGCAGCCAAAAATATATATGCCGGTTTTTCTTTCTCGAAAAACTCTTTTACGGCGCTGATCTCCCTGAGGTCAAGTTCCGATGAAGGCCGACAGATGAGATTTGTAAATCCTTTGTTCTTTAACAATCGCACGATAGCGCTACCAACGAGGCCTGAATGTCCTGCGATGTAAACGGGGGCGTCTTTGTCAGTAAGAAAACTCAATATGCACGATTTTTAAATTAGAAACTGTTTAGCGTTGCCGATGGCAGTCATAAAACCTTCTTGTACAAAAATTATTGCAGAGGAATAAATAATCTCCACTTTATCTCAGATGATCTCCAAATTCTTTTTGTCAAAATGGGCGCTGATCTGAAGGTCAAGGCAATCGATTTTTACCACTGCCCTGTTACCAAATACAGAAATAATGATTCCCTCATAATTCATCAACACACCCTGGCTCACACGAACCTGTTGATCTAAGATAAAATCTTTTTTCTCGACATTCACATTTTCAAATTCATTCAGGAACTTCCGGATCGTTTCTATTTCCTCTGCACGAACTTTGGCTGGTTTTCCAAGCCAATAAACAAAGTTCAGGATGCCATCAACATTCTTGATTTCCCATTTCTTTTCATCCACCAGTTTTACGAAAACATATCCTTTGAACAATGGCTCTAAAATAACTTTTCTGCGATCGCTCCATTGACGGGTGACTTTATTGAGAGGACAGTAGTGCTCGACTCCAATGGCAGCAAGCTTTTCAGCGATCTTCTTTTCCCATCGCGGGCGGGTGTATACAACAAACCAGGTCTTTTCTTCTTTCAAAATTATTTATTTCAAGACTGAAGTGCTTGAGCCCGACTGCTTATGTGTTTTCTGAAGACAAAAACCACAGTTGGTCTGCTGGGTGGTTCGGGAATACATGAACGACGGCACCCTGTTGAAAATTGTAAGAGCCATAGCTTCGCTATTCCTCAGTCACATAATTTTTTGACTGTAGAGAATAAAAACGGCTTCATGAGTAGTGTATTATTTTTTGAAGAGCCGCTTGATTGCTTTTAAAATCCCTGGCTTTTCTTCCAGGTAGTAGCCACCGCCATATTCATTGCCATAACCATAACCGTAGCCATAGCCATAGCCATAACCGTTGCCGTATCCACCAAAACCATATCCGTAAATGTGAAATCCTCTTGGTTTGATACCGTTGAACAAAACACACATGTTTTTAAACTTCTTTTGCTGGTTCAGGGTGTCCACCATCGTGAGGAAAACCCTTGGAGTAACGCCATGTCTTACCACAAACAAATTAATATCAGCATGCTCCTGCAGCAGTTGGGCATCTGTTACCGGCGAAACGGGTGCCGTATCCATGATCACATAATCAAAGCGCTTCTTTACTTCTGCAATGATTTCCGCGAACTTCGGGCTGGAGATCAATTCCGTAGGATTGGGCGGAATTGGCCCTGCAGAAACCACGTAAAGATTGGGTATGTTGGTTTCCTTGATTGCTTCATCCAAAGTAGACTTTCCCACAAGGCAGGTAGATATGCCCGGAGTTTTTTTCACTCCAAGCGTCTTACTTAGTTTTGGTTTTCGAAGATCGAGCTCCATCAACGCTACCTTCTTGCCTGTGAGCGTGAGGCTGATGGCCAGATTAATGGCAATAAAACTCTTTCCTTCGCCGGAAATACTGGAAGTAATCATCAACGTATTTTTCTCAGCGTTGAGTCCCATAAAATTCAGGTTAGTCCTCACTGACCTGAATTGCTCAGCCACTACAGTACGTTTTCCGTCCAGGATTACGATCGGATCTTTTCCCTTCACCTGGACGAGTTCGCCCATGATTGGTGCCTTTACCTTCTCTTCTATCTCAGATCTGAATAACACTTTGCGGCTGAAGACCTCCCGGAGCAGA
>JBBSPT010000414.1:0-2963 GCA_038258515.1 Chitinophagales bacterium
GAAGATCCGAATGGATTTACAGATAAATATCTAGAGCAATTCCAGGTTATTATTTTCATGAATACTACCGGTGACATTTTTGATTCTGCACAGCAGAAAGTTATGGAACGCTTTATACAATCGGGAAAAGGGTATGTTGGAATTCACAGCGCGGCAGATACGGAGTACGATTGGGATTGGTACACAAAGCTAATTGGTAGAATGTTCGTGACTCATCCGGCACAGCAAACTGCTCGTGTGTATGTTGTAGATCCTTCCTTCCCTAATTTGCAAGGTTTTACGGGTGAGAGATTGTGGACAGATGAATGGTACACATTTGGCCCGGATAAAATTTCAGGACTTCACAATGTATTGGCGGTAGACGAAAAATCTTACAACCCGAAAACAAATAAAAGCGAGGGGATGGGAGCCATGCATCCCGTAGCATGGTATCATGAATACGATGGAGGCCGTGCGTTCTATACCGCATTGGGCCACTTGCCTGCAATCTACAGCCAGACCGATTTTCTGAATCATTTGTATGCAGGGATCTTTTGGGCGGCAACTGGTAAAAAATGACTTAACTGAATTTAATAAATATCTCAAAACCTTTACCTTTAACTATACAGGCTGGGCTTGTGAAAATTGCCCGACAAAACTGACTCACTTCCACCAATGACATTTTCCTGAAAAAATATTTCCAATGCAACGCAGAAACTTTTTAAAAACTTCCTCACTTACTATGGCCGCATTAATGGTGAAACTACCAACACCGATGCAGGCAAATACAATTCTTGGCCAGGGAAGAAAACGATATAAATTAGACACAAACTGGAGCCAGGCGGATGTTGCGCGGTATCCGGTAAATGACTGCCACGAAATGATCCAGGATAGTAAGGGTCGTATTTTGCTTCTTACCAACGAGACGAAGAACAACGTGATGATTTATGATAAAAAAGGAAAATTGCTCACAACATGGGGCAATGAATATCCCGGTGCCCACGGACTCACGCTGTCTGATGAGAACGGCACAGAGGTATTATTTATCTGCGACAATGCGAGACACCAGGTAATTAAAACAACGATTGACGGAAGAGTTTTGATGGTGCTGGATTATCCAAAGGAAACCGGGCAATACACTAAAGCGGAAGAATATATTCCTACTGAAACTGCAATCGCACCAAATGGTGACATCTATGTAGCGGATGGATATGGGAAAGATTTCATCATTCACTACGATTCTTCCGGCAGGTATGTCGGTTATTTTGGAGGACGCGGAAGTGAAGAAAAACACTTGTTGAATGCTCATGGAATTTGTCTCGACTTTCGTAACAGTGGTCAACCTAATTTAATCGTAACATCCCGCCAGCAAAATGCATTTAAACGATACACATTACAAGGCGAATATATCAATACCATTGCACTGCCGGGAGCCTGGGTATGCAGGCCGGTAATCAGCGGAGATTATCTATATTCAGCCGTTCTTCAATCAAATTCACGACAGGGAAAAAAATCAGGTTTTGTAACGATACTTGATAAAAATAACAAGGTGATTTCCAACCTCGCAGGGTCTGAGCCTGTATATGAAGGAGGTAAACTGGCCGAAATGCAACAAACCGTTTCATGCTTTGACTACCCTCATGATGTTTGCGTAGATAATGAAGAAAATTTATACATAGCTCAATGGAATTCCGGAAAAGTATATCCCTACAAGTTGTCCCCGGTTATTTAATTTATTGACAAATCCGTAAAATGTCGCGGAACGGTTGAAGAAAGTTCACGTGGCTACTTAAAAATTTTTGCAAGCGAATGCAACGCTGGAAAAATATAGTTTTCAATATCACATTCGCCCTGAATGTGCTGCTATTATTTCTTTTAATTTTTGATAGCAGGTTGCATTTATCCTCCTGGTTGCAGGTGATTGGAAGAATGCACACCATGTTTGTGCATTTTCCTATAGTGATGCTGGCGCTTTGTATTTTCTGGGAGCTGTTTTCCGGCTACAGAAAATCTTATGATGTTGTAAAGGAAGAAATCGGAGATGGTTTATTATTGGCTGCTGCAATCACTTCCGTCATCACCGCATTAATGGGATTATTTCTTTCGAGGGAAGACGGATACACCCCTGACCTTCTTATATGGCATAAATATGGCGGAGTTTTTCTTTCTTTTCTGTCTTTTGCCTGGTACACTTTTCGGGTAAAAATGCGTCAGATACGACCTGTCCTCCTGACAACTGCCTTGGGGGCATTGGTGATGATCATCGTTACCGGGCATCTGGGTGCAAACATCACCCACGGCGCAGATTTTCTCCTTGCTCCTGTAATAAGCGAACCTCAAAAGCCAATCATTTTATTTGAAGATGCGGTGGTATATGAACATATGGTGCAGCCCATCATCGAGGCTAAATGTGTTAGCTGCCATAATTCTCAAAAAGCAAAAGGCGAGTTAGTCATGGAGACTCAGGAGTTGCTGTTGAAAGGTGGGAAGGATGGAAAGTTGTGGGATTCTACAGAGGCTGACTATGGCTTGCTCATGCAAAGAATTCATTTGCCTCTTCAAAGTAAAAAGCACATGCCTCCGAAGGGAAAACAACAGTTGACCGATGAAGAAATAGATATTTTTCAATATTGGATAAAAGGCGGTGCCGACTTCACTACGAAACTTGCTTCACTACCTGAAAGGGATACACTGCGTTTGCTGGCTGCTCCCATGTTCCAGACAATAGAAAACGATGATTATACATTCGCTCCGCCCAATGAAGAAAAAGTAAAAACGCTGAATAATAATTATCGCGTTGTGAAGCCACTCGCCATCGGGTCTCCAGCGCTTGGCGTTGAATTTTTTAGTACTGAAAAATTTAAACCGGAACAGTTAAAAGAATTGTTGGAGGTGAAAGACAATATTGTAAAACTGAACCTCAATAAAATGCCCGTGTCAGATGAAGATCTCAAAGTCATTGGTCAAATGTCTAATCTCCGCAA
>JBBSPT010000415.1:0-2953 GCA_038258515.1 Chitinophagales bacterium
ATTTCCGCCTATGGAGTAAATAGCGAGGGTTCCACTGATATGTACGATAAGGGGGGCAATATGATCCACACGATAAGGCAAATCATCGATAACGATTCCGTGTTTAGAAAAATATTGAGAGGATTAAATGAAACGTTTTATCACCAAACCGTTACCACTGCGCAAGTTGAAGATTATATAAACAATCAATCTCACCATGATTTTTCAAAAGTATTCGATCAGTATTTGAGAACGGTCAACGTGCCCGTGGTTGAATATCGAATCAAAAAAGGACAGATGTATTACCAATGGAAGAATTGCGTATCCGGATTTAATATGCCATTGAAAATTTTAAATGAAAACGGAGAATACATGTTTATATACCCAACTGATAAAATGCAACAACTGAAGACTACATTAACCCGGCTGCAAGCCGATGAGAATTTTTATATTTATACTCGTCAGCTTATTTAAATATAATTTAGAGCCTCAATCTCATCTATGTCGCAAATACGGAGACAAAGTATCATATCAACGGTTTTTGTGTATTCGGGTTTTTTGATCGGCTTTATCAATACTTATCTCTTCACCAGGCAGGGCTCTTCCTTCACCACCTCTGAATATGGATTGACGAGTATTTTCATTGCAGTCGGAAATCTCATGTTTGCATTTGCAAACCTTGGAATGATTGCAACAGCCTATAAATTCTATCCGTATTACAATGAAAATCTGCCTCCAAAAAAAAATGACCTTCTCACCTGGGCGCTCGTCATAAGCATGATTGGTTTTTGCCTGGTCATTCTTGCCGGAATCGTTTTTAAAGATCTTGTGGTTAGAAAGTTTGGTGCGAACTCGTTTCTCTTTGTCAAATATTATTCCTGGGTCTTTCCATTTGGCTTTTTTATCCTGCTGTTTTCTATCCTGGAAGTGTTTGCATGGAACATCCGAAAATCAACGCTGACAACTTTCTTAAGGGAAGTTCTCTTTAAACTACTGACGTTTGTCCTCATCATTTTTCTGAGTTTCAAATTGATCAACGACTTTGACTCGTTCATTAAGTTGTACGCCTTTACTTATGGAGTCACCGCATTCGTGCTGCTTATTTACCTGATCTGGAAAAAATCTTTTTACATAACGTTTACTATTAGCCGGGTCACCAGGAAGTTTTACAAAAAAATAGTTTCACTCGCTTCCCTCATTTATTTTGGAGGTGTAGTCTTCATGATCGCACAGTTTATCGATACGCTTGTCATCATGTCGTTATTGGGGACTTCGGAAGCGGGCATATTTGCGTTAGGCAGTGTGGTGGCAGGATTAGTGCAGGCTCCGCAAAGAGGCGCGGTTGCTGCTTCAGTGCCTGTTCTTTCTAAAGCATGGAAGGACAAAGATTATAAAAAAATCAATCTCATCTATCAACGTTCGGGCATCAACCTGCTGATCGCTTCGCTCGGAATATTCTTTGTAATCTGGCTTAGTTACCGCGATGCTGTAACCACCTTCGGCCTAAAGCCTGCTTATCTCCAATCACAATGGATCTTTTTTTTTCTTGGCATGGCCCGGATCGTTGACCTTGGCACAGGAGTTAATTCACAGATTATTGGTACCTCCACTTTCTGGCGTTTTGAATTTATAAGTGGCATGATATTGTTGTCAGTGGCGATACCACTCAATTATATCCTGGTAAAAGAGTTCGGCATTATAGGAGCAGGATATTCAAATTTAATTTCCTTCAGCGTTTACAATGTGATACGGATTGTTTTTTTGAAAAGAAAATTCAATATGCATCCCTTCAGCATTAAAACGCTTTATTCCATTTTACTTGCCGTAGCTGCGTTCACTATTTGTTTCTTCCTGTTTCAAAATGTTACCGGTTTTTTCTGGATCCTGCTGAAGAGCATCACATTCCTCTCACTGTTTGGGGGTTCAATCGTGTATTTTGATCTTTCCCCTGATGTGTTGCCGGTGTGGCAAAATATAATAAACAGATCAAGGAAAATGCTGAAATAAGTTTTTAAAAGAAATCTGAAGATCAGAAAAGAATCGAAGTAATTCCTGGGAGAAGGAAATCTCAATAAATCGTAATCGGCCCCGCAAAGAATCAAAATACAACCTTAACATCCAAGCTTTTATACACCGCGACGAAATGCATGATAGTACCGGCCAGCACAAAAACATGCCAAACGTTATGTGCATATTTTCGCTGACCCTGCAGGTAAAAGAAAACGCCACAGGTATAAGCAATTCCACCACCAATAATCCAATATAAGATTGTCGCCGGCATGGTATGCATCAACGTGTCTAACACAAAGACCAGCATCCACCCAAGTGTAATGTATAGTGTGACAGACATCCATTCATACTTGCCCGTAAAAAATAGTTTAAGCACAGCGCCGGCAAGAATAATCGCCCATTGCACTGCTAAGAAAATTTTTGCAGTTCCCTCGGGAACGTATTGCAGAATAATGGGCGCATAAGTTCCCCCGATAAGAAAGAAAATGCTGATGTGGTCAAGGACCTGTGCAATCTTTTTAGGTTTGGGATTTCTAAGTGCATGGTAAATGGTGGAGGAAAGATAAACCGCCAGCATGCCAAATGAAAACAAGCTAATACCCCACAACATCATAGTATTATCGTGCTTTGCAGATTTAAGGAACAGGAATGGAGTTGCGATCAGGCAGAGAAGAACCCCCAGGCCATGAGTGATAGCATTTACATTTTCTTCGAGATTTGTTTGAGGACGGTACGGCATAAAAAAGGCGTTCATTCAAAGGTAAAGAACAGGTAATATAAGGAAATGCAAATAATAGGTAAAAGGGATAAAATTACCCGAACAGGATTCGAAAATATCTCAGATTAGTTGGCAAATTTTATAAAAACAATGATCCTGGGGAACTGCTATTTTAGTGGAAATTCTTTTTCGAAGAACCCTGCCCGCGTTAGCTTTTTTTAGACAAAGAAATTATATTTGTGTCAA
>JBBSPT010000416.1:0-2949 GCA_038258515.1 Chitinophagales bacterium
AAACTCTCTTGTCGCCTTCCCGTATTTTATTCCATAAGCCTACCAGGGATAGAAGATAAAACGGGTAGAAAAAAAGCACGAGTAATGCATTATGCATAAAAGAGTAGTAGCTTCTTACCATCCCAAAAAAAGCAAGCGTTTTTAGTTTTGTCAGCCTGAAAAACTGCTCCCGGTTATTAGAAATATAATAGAATAATCCTTTTAGAGAGTTTCCTTTTTCCAAAGTTTTTATGTCCGCATTTTCAATCGTATTCACTCCGCAGATTATGTTCTCCTTTTTGAATGGCAACATGAAATCAAGTGAGCCACCGGCGTTCAACATACGATCGATTATGAGAAGAAAAAAAACGACAGAAACTACAACAATCAGCGTCTTGTAGATGATGTGTAACCTATTTAAAAATTTCGCGAAAATATAAATAGCCGTCGCCCCGAAAAAAAGTATCCCGGTAGGACGTGTGATACTTAATAATAGCAGCAGGGGCACGATAATTAAAAAAGAAGTAAGCTTGAGTTTGTCAAGGCGTAATAAATAACTCGAATAGATGACTACAAGACTGTAAAAAATTGATTCAGTGAAAAGAAATGTGTTGTAAACCTGGTAAGGAATATTTATAATAAAAAACAAAGTGGCCAAAAAGGCAATTGAAGGCCTTTTTAAAAACCTGTCGGCCAACTGGAAAAACATCGCTGTTGCAATGAAATTCAACAATAGTTGAATGAAAACAATCACTGCAAAACCCATGTGAAATTTGTATGCAGTCGCTATGAGAAAGATTTGAGTAAAATATAAATAGTAATTGCTGCTCTCTAATTTCCCGTGCTCCTGGAAATAAAGCGCCTGCGTAATATATTTTTCCGCTTCGAGGTCCGATACGATACCATTTTTCCAAAGAAGGAGCGTCTGTACAATCGCCCATGCAATGAACAATAAAAAGAACCTCTTGTCAGCCAGCAAGTTATTTTGCGGTTTGATATAATTCATCGACTGGTTAATCTTCTGTTATAGCCAGGACCTGATACCCGGCTCCATTTCATTGACTTCGAAAATAATCTTAAAATTCGGGTTTTAGATTTTGACAGGCATCGGTTTCTCCAAACAAAATTGGAAAAAAATTATTGCAATAACTTCACGTACCTATGACTGAAAATTTATATGACGTAATTGTAATCGGTGGCGGTCCGATTGGCCTGGCTTGTGGAATTAATGCAAAAAATGTTTCATTGAAATATCTCATCCTTGAGAAGGGTGCGCTCGTTAATTCTTTATATAATTACCCGGTAAATATGACATTTTTTAGCACCAGTGAAAGGCTTGAAATTGGGAAAGTCCCTTTCGTAAGTAACAATCCGAAACCCACCCGCAATGAATCATTAGAGTACTACAGGAGAGTTGCAGCATCTTACAAACTCAATATTCATTTGTTTGAAGAGGTAGTTGATGTTCAAAAAAATTCTCCGGGAAAATTCAGTGTTAAAACATCCAACAACATTTATAAAACAAAGCATGTAATTATTGCTACGGGATTTTATGATATCCCTTACCTGTTAAAAGTGCCCGGTGAAGAGTTGGCCAAGGTGAAGCACTATTATGACGATCCACATTTCTATGCTTTCCAAAACGTGATTGTAGTGGGCGCTGCCAACTCCGCTGTGGATGCGGCTCTCGAGACCTGGCGAAAAGGAGCGAAAGTTACAATGGTGATCCGGGGAGACAAAATAAGTGACAGGGTGAAATATTGGGTGAAGCCAGACATTGAAAATCGAATCCAGGAACATTCAATCACTGCATACTTTAATTCTTCAATTTCAGCAATCAGGCAAAGCGATGTAGATATAAATACGCCGGAGGGAATCGTAACAGTGAAAAACGATTGGGTGCTGGCAATGACTGGATACCAGCCGAATCTCAGTTTCCTGAGTAAGTTGGGCATCAGGCTTTCTGCAGATGATGTGTGCAAACCCGAGTACGATGAAAAAAATTATGAAAGCAATGTTCCCGGAATTTATCTCGCCGGGGTAATTTGCGGAGGCATGAATACGCATCGTCTCTTTATCGAAAATTCGAGAGAGCATGCTGAGAAAATCATAAAAGATATTAGTGAAAAAAAAGAGGTGCATGAAAAGGATATCATTGCCGGGCTCTAACTTAAACCATCTGCATCCTTTGCTTTCTTTTCCTTTTTGAGAATTTTATTCAATCGCTTTTCGTTGATAACATATGTTAGATGCGTTGCAACCAGGCCGATCACAAAGGATACAAGGAGCAGCCAATAGATGGTATTGCTTCCACCGGTCTCCCACAAAGGAGTAAATAATTTTGTCAAAAAGAAAATTACGAGAAAGGAGACAACTGTCCATGCAAGTGTGAATTGAAGATAATACTTCCATCTCGGTCCACTCTTTTGTTCCAGCCAGTGATTTGCAAAGCGCCTTTCTTCTCTTGTAATCATATGCCAGGAATTTCAATCTCTCCCTTCATGTAATAGACGCATTTTCCACCAATGGTCACTCTATCTCCGCGATTTTCACAATAGATTTCTCCACCCCGTTCGGAGAGTTGTTTTGCTGTCATCTCCGACTTATTTAGTTTTTTACCCCAAAAGGGAATTAATTGGGAATGTGCCGAGCCGGTGACCGGATCTTCATTCACACCAAACGTAGGAGCAAAAAATCGGGATACAAAATCCACCTCATCACCAACTGCTGAAATAATTATCTTATAACCCGTATTTTCAATCAAGGCAAAATCCGGATTACAGTTTCTTACTGATTCTTCATTAGGCAAAATTGCCAGGAGATCCCTGTTCTTAAATAGCCCGGTAATGTCTGCACCTCCAAGAGCATTCTTAAGCTGAAGAGGAGGATCATTGAAAACTTCAGGCTCCCATGACGGGAAATCCATCGCCAACATGTCATTCGTTTTAGTGATTCTAAGCAAACCACTTT
>JBBSPT010000417.1:0-2944 GCA_038258515.1 Chitinophagales bacterium
AATTTTTACCGACGCCGCCAATTCGCTTAATGCACTTTCGTCGAAGTCATGCCTGGGTTGTTCAGGATTTGCTTCGATCATGTTTAATGGGATTCTCGTATTTGGAGAAGAAAATTTCTCGTTGGAATCCTTCAAACCTTTCGAAGTGGTGTTGAGATCTGCGTCAATATTTTGTAATAGAGATCTTATGCCCTTTCCCAATGCATCTTTTTTGTTCGGCGTGCTCATCTTATTAATCAATTCATTTAATGTGTACACTTACGATTCCTGCTCCATCATTCTTTCCTTATTGGTCATCTTTGTCATATCGTTCCTCTGCAAAATTTCTTTCGCCAGGTTCAGATAATTTATAGCGCCTTTGCTTTCGGCATCGTACAGTATAGCTGGTTTACCAAAACTTGGAGCTTCACTCAGGCGGGTATTGCGGTGCACAATAGTTGTAAAAACAAGGTCTTCAAAATGTCTTCTGACTTCGCTCACTACCTGGTTACATAAGCGCAGCCTTCCATCATACATGGTCATCAAAAGTCCTTCGATTTCCAATTTTGTATTGAGCCGGTTCTGGACAATTTTTATGGTGTTCAGTAATTTTCCCAGGCCTTCCAGCGCAAAAAATTCCGCCTGTACCGGCACGAGAACGCTTTGCGCTGCTGTTAGTGCATTAACTGTTATCAGCCCAAGAGAGGGTGAACAATCGATGATGACAAAATCATATTGATCTTTTATTTCTTTTAAAATATTTTTTAAAACGCTTTCCCTGTCCGGGTAGTTGATCATCTCAATTTCCGCGCCGACGAGATCGATATGCGAAGGCATCAGGTCGAGAAATGGGATTTCAGTTTTTAAAATCACATCTTTTGCCGGCGTATTGTTCACCATGCAATCATACAGACCTGTTGTAATATTGTGCAGGTTAAAACCCACTCCAGTAGTACAATTAGCCTGGGGATCAGCATCTACTAAAAGAGTTTTGTATTCAAGAACTGCAAGACTCGCAGCCAGGTTTATGGCTGTCGTCGTTTTGCCAACGCCGCCTTTTTGATTTGCAATTCCAATTATTTTCCCCATAACATTTATTCTACTTTTTAATCTTTATTCCACGCGTTTCGGGACTGATGGATGCTAAAATAATAATTTAATTATATCTCAATTGTTTCACCTATTTGCGGCAGCAGAAGGGCGACTCCATTGTCTGTGAAATATTGCTGTGCAATAGCTGTGTCTATCTTCACAAGGTCGAAGGTATTGTAGTGCACGCCAACAACTTTCGGGGCTTTTACTAACCTGGCTATCTCAAATGCACCTTCATGTCCCGTGGTGAAATTATCACCGATTGGTATAACTGCGAACTTCATATCCCCATATTGGGGAATTAACTGCATATCCATCGTCACCGCAGTATCGCCGGCGTAATAAAAGTTTCCCTCTGCTGAATTGATTACAAAGCCGACGGGATTTCCGCCATAACTTCCATCGGGGAAACTGCTGGAATGCAACGCAGTGACCATTCGCACTATTCCAAAGTCGAATTGCTTTTTTCCTCCCAGACCCATGGGATGCAATGTGTCAATTCCTTTTTTCTCAAACCAGTTGCAGACTTCAAAAGATGAAATAAGCGGAGCTGCTGATTGTTTTGAAATCCTTTCCACATCTGCGATGTGGTCACTATGAGCGTGAGTTACCAGTATGTAGTCCGGTTTTATCGCATCAATATCTATATCTTTTGCAAGTGGATTTGGTGAGATGAAGGGGTCAAAAAGCAAGTGTTTCTTGCTTATTTCTACGGAAAAGCAGGAATGTCCATAGTATGTAAATTTCATAGCGTTTATTTTCTGAGAGGTTTCGAATGATCACCGGAAATATGATTTATGTAATTCTTCGGTTTTAATGCGACATATTGGCAAATTTAATTATTAGGTATAATATTAGGGAACAATCAGGCTGGAAAAGCGTTTTATTAATCCCCTAACTATTCACATTTGGTTTTTTGTTGGCGATCGGTGAAAGCGGGTTTTATAAATTTTTTAGATGTACACCATAATTAGCGGAACGAACCGTGCAGACAGTCATACGGAGAAAGTCGCTGCCGAATATCAAAGAATTCTTTCTGAAAAAAATATCAATGCTGGTATTCTTTCGCTGAAAAATCTCGATGTTCTTTATCGCAACAAAGAATTTGTGAGCGTTGAGAATGAAGTTTTATTTCCTTCTCAAAAATTTATATTTATAGTCCCTGAATACAATGGATCATATCCTGGTGTGCTGAAAGCCATGATCGATTCAAGCGAGGTGAAAAAAGCTTGGCACCACAAAAAGGCGTTGCTGACGGGAGTGTCAACTGGAAGAGCAGGAAATCTTCGGGGAATGGATCATCTTTCCGGCTGTCTCCATTATTTGAAAATGAATGTTCACTATAATAAACTTCCGATATCCGTAATAGATAAAGTTATGAACCGGAATGGGAGGTTAAATGAAATAACGTTGAAAGTCATTAGCGATCAACTGAACGAATTCATTATTTTTTAAAGTAACTATCGAGAGCAATACGGCATGCGTACCCCCATTGGAGCTTTTATTATTGTTGCCGTAATGTTGTTGCTGGACAGCTATGTTTTTACTGCCATCAAAACAGTGAGTCAATCTGCTTCGCCCCGAACAAAGGCAATCATCTATTTCATTTATTGGACAATCTCCATCCTTGCCGTTGCAGGATTCCTGGTTTTTGTATTTACCAGCTCGGAGTTTCTTCCAAAGAATGTAAGAACCTACCTTTTTGCAACTGTTATCGGGTTATTTCTTGGGAAAATTATTGCCGTAGGTTTTTTCATGGCAGACGATGTCAGGCGGGCGCTGCAATGGATTGCTGGAAAATTATTTTTTTCAAACCCGGAAGGTTCGCAACTGGCAGATGAAAAAATCAATCGTTCGATTTTCCTGAGTTGGC
>JBBSPT010000418.1:0-2943 GCA_038258515.1 Chitinophagales bacterium
TTCCTCAAAAATATTTTTGCTTGTAAATAAGTTCTAAGGTTATGATCAGTCTCTCCTGTATCCGGCAAGAATTATTTTTTCCGGCAGTTATACTTTAGAATGAAACTTACTTTTGCAGTATCATGTCAGCAAATAATAACCCAACAGTAAGAATTCCTGCAAACGAAATGCAGGACAGGTTTTTGGAAATATTAATCAACCTGGGGTTCACCAAAGAAAAGGCGCTTCAATGTGCATCAGTATTTACAGAAAATAGTATCGACGGTGTTTACACTCATGGTGTTTATCGCTTTCCAAGATTTGTTCAGTACATGAAAGAAGGATGCGTAAAGCCAGATGCGGAGCCATCTCTTACAGGCAGGTTTGGCGGAATGGAACAATGGAACGGTAACCTCGGTCCGGGAATATTAAATGCAATCCAGGCGACAAAAAGGGCAACAGAACTTGCAGCGGAGAATGGCATCGGATGCGTGACGCTTAGTAATACAAATCACTGGATGCGGGGTGGAACTTACGGGTGGCAGGCTGCTAAGGCGGGTTTCGTTTTTGTCGGCTGGACGAATACGATTGCCAACATGCCTGCATGGGGAGCCAAGGATGCAAAACTTGGAAACAATCCGCTGGTGTTGGCATTGCCTTACAAAAATGAAGCGATCGTGCTGGACATGGCCATGTCACAATTTTCTTTTGGAGCTTTGGAGAAAGCCGAGCTGAATAACGAAAAGTTACCAGTGTATGGGGGATTTGATAAGAATGGCATATTGACTGACGAGCCTGGAGAAATTATCGAATCGCTCCGGCCACTACCCGTAGGATACTGGAAGGGAGCGGGTCTTGCGCTTCTGCTTGATATTTTGGCAACCGTACTTTCAGGAGGAATAGCGACGGTTGAGATAAGCAGACAGAAGATTGAATACGGTTTGTCACAGGTCTTTGTTGCGATCGATATTTCAAAACTTTCGAATCATTCCATGATAGCAAAAGCGATCGAGGAAATTTTGAGTGACTATCATCAGTCGGTTCCTATCGATGAATCAAATAAAATATTATATCCGGGCGAAAGGGTGTTGAATACAAGGAAACAAAACACGGCTCACGGCATTCCTGTATTGAAAAAAGTTTGGGATGAAATTTTATCCTTGTGAGCGTTTCAATGTTTTCATTTTTTACCGGACTTCGATGTCTTCATAAAAACCGGCACTTCATTTAACGAAACATTTATGTGATAGATTTTGCCTCCGCTCCATTTTTTATTTTGGTAAGACCAGTCACCCGGAGGCAACACAATATCGCGTTCGTCTTTTTCCGTAACCACAGGCGCAACCAGCATTTCATCGCCCATCATAAATTGATCTGTTATCATTTCATATCCCTTACCTGGATAATTATAAGCCAGTGGTCGCAAAGCCGGTTCGCCCGTCCGGGCTGAATTACGCATTACAGTCATAATGGTAGGAAGGTATTGTTGACGAATTTTTACTGCATCATTCACTGCCTGTAAATGTTCCGGATCAAGAACGCGCCAGGGAGCAACGGAAAACTGCATCATCGGCATCAGCGCATGCACCTGTGCAGAACGCACAATCAGCTTTTGATCGATTGTACTTCCGGGAAGAAAGGATGTAAAATTCCCTCCGCCAATCATATCAGGACAGGTGAAAGTGTGACCCAATAGCTGCTGCGCAATCGTGTTGGGAATCAGCGTTTGCAAGTCTTTCCAGGTATGATCTTTGTCGGCGAGCCTTTCTACCAGCGGTTCTCCGCCCATCTTCCACATCGCCCTGTATTCATTCAGCGGAAATTCTAATCCAACTTTTGCCCATTCTGTGCATTGGTCATTGGGCGAAACTTTTTTGTAAGAAAGAAGATTTTTATTGTTGTAAAAATAAGGATCACCGGCATCGAGTTTGAACCCATCCACTCCATATTCGTTTTGTAGAAATTGCAATTTATCCTTCAGCCATTGCTTCGCCCCAGGATTGGTTAAATCGAGGCAGGCTGAATAACCGTTCCACCAATGGATCAACAAGGGCTTGGTGGCGTCTTCCCATTTTCTGCTTTCTTCATTTTCGTTATCCAACAATAAATATTTTTTGAATAATAATTCTCTAAACTCTTTGCTGTCGGGCGTTACGAAAGGGCATATCCAAACCATCACTTTAAAACCTTCACGATGCAAACGGGCAATGGCTTCTTTCGCGTCTGGAAATTTTGCTTTATCAAAATCAAGTTCGCCATAATAATTACTCCAATTGTCATCAATCATCAGCACACCCGCAGGCCAGCCATTTTGCAGCACTTTGTCCGCATAATTCAGAACGTCTTTTTGGTTAGGATTGTACTGCAACTCGATCCACAAATTGTATTGCGGCGATGTAATCAAAAGTGAATCGGGCCATTTGCCTGAAGAAGGAAAAAAATTCTTTGACGCAAATTGATATGCAGATTTTAAATCGTTGCCTGCAGTCCCGGTTTGCATTTTATCTATCGATGTGGTGGTTGCATGTAAAGTATCGTGCTCAAAAGAAAACATAAAGGGTGCTTCACACCAAATCCATCGCCCTTTGTTGGATATCAGCAATGGTGCACTTTGATTGTTGGATACGTCGCCATACAAATTGAAAGAAAATGATGAAGCCTTATTGAATGGCATTTGGTCGCCATATTGTACTGCACCTCCCCACCATTGCTCATTTTCGAGGAGCGGAAGGGTGATTGAAGAATTAGCTGGCTGGGCAAACCCGTAGAAGGTTGTGGTTAAGATGAAAATAGTTATTGATAAAAAATATTTCATTGTTTGTTCGATTAACATTCAATAATCATCTTAGTGAAAGACGTTTTTGGAATAAACTTAAAACCTTTTTTACATTTTCGTTTCACATAAAGGTGAGTTACTAAAAAAATAATGAAAGGAAATTTTCTGCTGATGAATGCGCAAAGGAA
>JBBSPT010000419.1:0-2935 GCA_038258515.1 Chitinophagales bacterium
AACATCAATGTAAAAGCGAACACGCTGAATCTCCAGGCTGATATTCCTTCGTTCAGCTATAGCAATATTAATTTCAGCAATATACATTTCACGGGAATAGGAACGGCGGACACATTGAAATTTAAAAGTGAAATAGATGATGTGGTGATTAATGATAGCCTGCATTCCGAAGGCACTACCATTGGCGTGGTGGTAGCAAACGATATTTCCGATGTAAACATTTTGACTTCTGCAAACAAGACCCTCAATTCTGCCGATCTTTCCTTTCGGATATTTACCAATAGCAATGGTTTCCGGCTCGTCGTAAATCCTTCCACGTTTACCATAAATCAAAAGCAATGGCGTCTGGATAAAGGCGGAGAACTGGAGCTGATCAGAGATATGCTGATTGCAAGCAATGTGCGGCTGAGTGAAGACGGGCAGGAAATTCTTGTTTCCACGGAACCCTCAGCGATCGGATCGAGCAATGACGTGATCATCAATCTAAAAAAACTTAACATCAACGATATTACTCCGCTATTTACGAAGGATGTGGCGGTCGAAGGTTTGATGACAGGCGCTCTCAGGATCAATGATCCATTCAGGAGGCCTCATATCGAGTTTGATACAGAAACGGAATTTTTCCGTTTTCAACATGACTCAATTGGACGTCTGCATACCTCAGGCGATTATCTTGTGGATCGCGGCGACATTACCCTGAAAGCAATTTCTGACAATCATCCTTATAACTTTTCGGTTGATTTAAAATATCGTCCTGAAGACAGCACCGGAAATCAACTCAGCGGTTCGCTTGTCCTGAATCATTCAGGCATCCACATTTTGCAGCCATACCTCGATATTGTATTTAGTGAGATCCGTGGCAGGGCTACGGGAACAATATCTCTTTCAGGAACTGCATTTGAACCAAAACTAACCGGCGCCGTGGAGCTTGACAGTACCTCAATGACCGTGGCCTACACACGTTGCAGGTATATTGTCGATAATAATTCTGTGATTACTTTCAAGCCGGATGAAATTGATTTCGGAACATTGAAAGTGAAGGATACGCTTAATAACACGGCAACCGTTACCGGTAAATTATACCATAATTTTTTTGGTAATTTCTTCTTCAACGAACTTCATTTTAAAACAGATCAACGGGGAAACAGGCCGGGGAGATTTGTTTTACTGAATACAACAGCAAGAGACAATGATGAATTTTATGGAAATGTGATTGGAGATGCTGAATTGTCTCTAAATGGATTTGAGACCGATATGAGAATGGTAATAAAAGGAGAGCCGACGGACAGCAGTCATATTTATCTACCGACTGGTGAAACTGCGGATACAAGGACGCTCGACTATATCGATTTTATAAAATTTGGCCGCGAGATGACGTCCGATTCCTCCAAGCGACTTGGCAGCAGTTTAAAGGTAGATATGGAATTGACTGCAAACCCGTATGCTAAAATAGATGTGATCCTTGATGAAACCACCGGTGACGTGATACACGCACAAGGAAGCGGAAAACTGTTTATCAGCGCAGGAACCAAAGACCCTCTTACGATAAGAGGCCGCTATGATGTGCGGGATGGTCAATATACTTTCAACTTTCAAACATTTTTAAAAACGCCTTTTGATCTTGAAAGCGGGTTTATTGAATGGCAGGGAGATCCCTATCTTGCAAATCTTAACATCGATGCCGTATACACTGCGCAGAATGTTTTGTTGAATAATATTCCAACGGTTACAGGATTTTCCAATACAAGGGGGAATGTAGATATCATCTTCAAACTCAGGGGAACACTGAAGAATCCGCGACCTGAATTTGCATTTCAATTTCCATTTGATAATCCATTAAAGTCTGATCCCATCGCAAGTGAATATTTGAAGACGAGGTATGAAGCAGACGTAAACGAACTCAATAAACAGGTCACCTCGTTACTGCTTTTCAATACGTTCATGAGCAATGATCAGAGATTATTGAGTGGAACCAACACCGGCAATTTTGTGACACGAAGTGTGGGGCAGCTTCTTTCTGCCACGCTTTCATCTTCATTGAATTCCTGGCTGCAAAAATTGCTAAATACAAACTCGGTAAATCTTTACACGAATATCAACACTGCAGATTTTAATTTCGGAGTGAATCCCAAAGAGTTACAGAATGTTGGAAATTTTGGATTGAGAACCAGTTTTTTTAATAACAAATTGCTGGTGAAAGTCGGGGGAAATCTCGACTACAGGTTAGGTCAAACTCCGAGCAATTCAAATTCTAATTTTCTATTCACCCCGGATGTCTCATTTGAATACCTGATCACTCCCGACGGAAGAT
Source organism: Chitinophagales bacterium (assembly GCA_038258515.1). Taxonomy (GTDB): domain Bacteria; phylum Bacteroidota; class Bacteroidia; order Chitinophagales; family Chitinophagaceae; genus Ginsengibacter. Next base: position 2,312 of record JBBSPT010000419.1, read on the forward strand.
TTAGAGTAATCGGATTCAATCGGAGCGATGCCGACCTTGGTGATATTTCCGGCATTACCCGACGAAATCGTACAGGTATCCAGCTTTCTTACCGGAAAGAGTTTGACAGTTTTGAAGAATTTTTTATAAATGATAGAAAGCAACGCAAACTTTATTCAGAAAAGTAAGTTCGGTCAAAGCTTCGAAGCTTTATATCGTGAGGCTTGACATAAGCAAATTCTTTTAATACACTTCAGGCGCCTCCCTGGTTTATTTCCCCGCTTTTGTAGAATCCATACCCTTTTCAGAAGTACCGGCACTGACCGGATTGGCAGATCTCTGCGGCTCCATCATCCTGTTTGATTCAAGTGCGGTATCTGATCCCATAGGCGAGGGAGCGACAGTTGTGTCAACATTGCTGTTTGGCGAAGTTGAGTCATAGCCTGTATCGGCTCCAGGCTCTCCGGGAGTATTGTCGTTATTGTTGCAGGCAGTGGAGAAGAGCGCAAATGCCGCAATAATAAATAATCGCTTCATGATGTTCTTTTCACCATTTACTACAAGATACCTGCCACTAATTATTCCTCAAAATATTGATGCTCCCGGGCTAATTCTTCTTCCGGGCTTGAAGGATTCGAATGATGA
>JBBSPT010000420.1:0-2914 GCA_038258515.1 Chitinophagales bacterium
GAAATTTACGTATCCCGTCCCGGTGTAACCCGTCTGCTGATTTGAAACGGTTGCATTATGTAGAAAGGCCGATTCGGCTTCCAGTGTATCTGAAAGATGATTGGATTTTGCATTGACCGTTAAATTCACGCAATAAGCAGCGGAAGAATATGCCTGTCCACCAGCTTTACCTGTAGCGATTATTGAGGTGCTGTATTGCCCCGGTGCAAGTCCGGCTGAATTTGCAGTCACTTCCACATCAACTCCCGTTGGCGATCCGGTTCCTGATTTGTTTTTACTCACAGTAATCCAGGATGCGCCTGAAGAAATAGAGTAGTCTTTGGTTCCATCCATTGTGAATAGTAAAGTTTTTTTCGTTGCAGAGCTACCACTGAGCAGGTTGAAATCTGCACAACCTTTTGAAAAGCCAAAGGCATAAATTGGATTTCTGGATATAGTTCTTGAATATGTCGTGTTCCTTGTCCCCTGGCTTCCGCCCTCACCACCATGATCGATGATAAATGTGTTTCCTATAATCTTTGCCGAGAGTCCTTCGTAACCCGTAGGTAATAGTAGATTGTTGTCATCAGTCCAGGTGCCAAGGCCGTTATTCCCTGTGGGATCAAAGATGGTCACTTTATTGGTGCCAATCCCGTTCGTTGCCTGTCCGGCAGCGATATATATTTTTCCATCAATGGCAAAAGTACTTCCTTCAATGTGTGAGCGGGGAGTAGGCATCAGGGGCAATTGCGTCCAAGTATCAGTGGCGGGATCATAAACGTGTGCATAAGCGTGATCCTGTCCACCGCCACAGTCATGTCCAAACTGTCCTCCAATCACATAAATTTTTCCACCAAGCACGGCAGTTCCAAAATGATTTCTTTTGATCGGCAGCGGAGCAAGCTCATTCTTCCAGGGCGCAGGTGCTGTCGGATTTGCGAGCCAATCGTCTACGTTCAGGGTAAGATGATAAATATCCTGGTCATGGTCGCAGGCATCTATAATAAATCCTCCGAAAATATGCAAAGTCCGTCCCAGCAATGCTGCTCCACCGGCACCCCACTTTATTGTGTCACCAGTTGCCGGATCGATCATGTGCGGGCCGGGTGACCAACTGTTGCTCGTAATATTATAGATCCAAATTTCATCTGTGAGCGGACCAGGATGCCGGCCAACTCTCCCACCGATGTGCCAGACGTTGTCATCAATCAATGCAACTGCCTGGTGAGTTACTTCCTTACGAGCCGGGATGTTTGCGAGCAGACTCCAAGTATTAGAAGCCGGATTATATACTTCTGAACTTGTTTCTACACTGAGAGCGGAATCTTTGAAGCCCATAAAAGCATATAGTTTCCCACCGTAAACGATAGAATTAACTTCAGCTCTTGCCCTCAGCGCAGTTGCTTTAGAATTCCATTGTGCAAATGAAGAATTAGAAAAAAAAGTAAAAAAAATACAAATAAGCGATAGCAATAGTCTCATGACGGATTAATCAATTTAGTAAAATATAGGGGGAGCACAAATTTAACTTTTTTCGAAGTAAACTGGTAGTCAATCGGGCACTAAATTTTAGACATTTCAAAAGTTACTCGCCAAATTCGTCACTGTTTTGATTTAGGCTGGAAGAAATTTTCTTGTGATAAGTTTTCCTGGAGAAAATGAAAGTCTTCCGCAATCTTCAACCGTCCGGGCAAATTTCATGTTATGATACCGCATTCCCGTCGTAAAAAATTAGTAGATGTTTGGGCAAAATGCCCCGCCGTTGAAAAAAGAAATAAAGGATGTTCCACAAAGACCAATTAGTTTAGGTAAATCTAGCTAACCCGGTTCAAAAAATTAATTTCTACCCACTCTCTTGTAAAACCAAAAGTTAGAGCTTATTTTGTATATACCCGGGCAGGAAAACAAAACCTATCTCTCTAACTTGTCCGCCTGATAATCCCTTCCTTTTGAATACGGCTTTGAGGCTAATCTACACTTCAGTTTGCAAGGATTACATAAATGCCCTGCTGCGATTGAATAATCGTTGCCGGCTGAATTAAAAACACCGGGAAGTCAAATACATTTTTTATTGAAGCATGTAACCCCTTTAGAATATGCCGATCAATAATATTTTCTGGTCAGGAGACGAACAGAACGACATCCACATAATTGCGGGTCAGTCTTCCACTGATCTGACATTTGCTCATCTCGTTTTTACAAAAGCAAATCCAGACGGTACAACCGTACTAAAAGCAGACGGTACACCTTTTTATCAATTTGCCAGGACCTATCTCAATGATGCGTCAAACGCCAACGATGTAACATTAACATTTAAGCCTCTTTTCAAAGGTGCTGCAACCGGAGATAATTTTTCAGGTCATGGAATTACGGTCAATACCAAAACCGGAGTTGTGACTATTGTTGCCGCATTGCCTTCGCCCCGAAAAAATAATTTTATTATTGAGGTCGAAGCGGTCAGTAGTGTACGAACATTCACTGAAATTATCCGGATCCAGGTTCATCAAAGTATTTCCCAGGTATGGCTTACCCCTTCTACCCTGTCCGTAAGGCCATTTACCAGCTCAAGGCCCGAAAATACCACTTACAAGTTTTCAGTAAGAGCCCAGTTTGATGATGGCATTGTGGGGGATATTACGAAAATGCCTGGCCTCACATGGTCTCCGAATGCCAATGTGGATCTTGCAACCGGCGACCTTACATTAAAGGCAGGAGACAGCACGGGAAACATAATTCCAATAACTGTAAACCTTGCTGCGGCTTTAGGCGGTGGCTCGGCCACAGCCAATATGAAAATTGAAGAGGCATGGGATGTCAGCCATCCGACTAATATCTCTATAGTAGTTGGAGGCGGATGGCCAGGGACAATAAGTGTTGAAAAAGTAGCGAATGTTTTATTCATTTCTGAAGGATTTACTTCCGCACAGGAGCCTGC
>JBBSPT010000421.1:0-2904 GCA_038258515.1 Chitinophagales bacterium
AACGGGTGTTGTTTATCCGGATTTTCATTGCAATAATGAAGTATATATTTCTGAAAAATATCTCGAAGTTGAAACGTTAAGTCCATTGGAAAATCTCCACACCGGCCAAAAGATTGAGCATACCGAGCACTGGATGTTAACAGCAGCAAGCGCTGATGAAGGAGAACAATCCATTGATGAAAACATATTACCACTCGTGGAATTTTTCAAAAATAACATTGAATAACGGGCTTTATGAATACCTATTCTTGCAATCATATTTAAACACCTACAAACGATTTACTATGACTTTTATCAAGAACCGAAAATTTTTTCTTACGCTTTTTGCATGCATTGTTTTTGCAAATATTTTTGCTCAAAAAGATACAACGCCAATATTTGTCGGGCATGAAGTAAGATTGGATGATCAGCAAAAATTACTTTCATGGAAAGGGGACGCGACGAATGCATATGATCATTTTCTCCGGCTTCGCTGGAATTTTGTACAGACCAAAGCGCCTCAAAGCCCTGGCCCTGCTCCACGGTCATCATATCCTCAATATTATTTTTATTGTGCTTTTATAGATTCTGCGGGTGTGCTTTTACCTGATATGTGGATGAACGATGTCGGTGAAAAGCTTCCCAATTGGTTTGAGTCTGCTTTATCTTTCTATGCTTATACAGGCGACATCAAACCGATGACAATTACAAAAGGGATGATAGATTATACTTTGGAACATGGGATGACTCCTTCAACATATAGCTGGCCGAATTTTCCTCAATCTGCCTCTGACGCTGGCCATCTGGAGTTTCGTGGCTTTACTTCCGCAAAAAGATTTTCAACTGATGATGTTCAGGTGGATCATGCAGGCGATATTGGTGCAACATTTTATAGAATGTACTTATTCTACGGTGACGAGAAATATAAAACTGCTGCAATTAATGTTGCCGATGTTCTCGCAAAGAAAATTAATAAAGGGAATGCGACACAGTCGCCATGGCCATACGTAGTGAATATGCGCACCGGCAAGGTTGTATCCGATTACGGTGCCAACTGGGCCGGAAGTGTGCGTTTATTAAAAATGCTTGCCGATGATAATGTCGGAAATGTAAAATCTTACATGAAAACTTATCAGATCGCGAGGGATTGGGTGGTGCAATATCCTGTAAAAAATGGGTTGTGGGTAGATGGCCACACCGATAATCTTACACAAGGCACCGCAAATCTCAGCAATATGAGTGCAAGCAATGCCGGACTGTTTATCGCAGATTATAAAGATTTTGATCCCGGATGGAAGACTACACTTCCGGAATTGATAAAGTGGACCGAAGAGAATTTTGTTTTCAAATCGGCGCCTGGAGAACCTTCTACTATGTGGGGCGCTAACATTGTCAGCGAACAAAATGATTTCATGCCGAAGATGGATTATCAAACTGCGAGGTATGCCGCGCAGTGCGCAACGTGGTATGCTGAATCGGGCGATGAATCCTACAAGGAAAAAGCTTTTCGTTCGTTGAATTGGGTTACCTACTGCAACGATTCTACCGGTATGGCTTTTGAAAGTCCGGTGAGTAAAGGTGTTCATTCCTGGTGGTCCGATAGTTATGGGGAATGCCCCCGGATGTTCTATCACGTTTTTGCCGCAATTCCGGAATGGGCGCCCGCCGGGGAGAATCATATTCTTTATTCAAAGAGTGTGTTGACTAATATTTATTATACCGACAAGGAGATGAAATACAATGCTAAACAAGGAGAAGCCACAGATTTTCTTCGTTTGAAATTTAAGCCACTTACAGTGACATTAAATGGAAAGAAAATTTCTTCGAGTTCTAATTCTTTGAGAGAAGGCTACAAATTAAAGGATTTAGGGAAAGGTGATTATGCATTGTCAATAAAAAGAATTAAAGCCGGGCAGGTGGTTGTTGCAGCAGAGTAACATTCTGTATTTGTAACTAAATTTTTCTGAAAGTATTCAACGGCAGATCAATTGAAATCTATTTTTCTTGATCTGCCGTTGTTGTCCCAAATGGTAATGGAAGCGACGTTCTTATTGATGCTGACGAATCTTGCAGATTGCGATAGAAATGAAGAGCCATAATAGAATTCTTCTTTTCTTTTTTTGCCATTTTTGAATGATATTTCAGCGGTTACTTCATTTGGTTGCAAGGGAATATTTGAAATGTCTTTCTCAAGTTCAAATACTTTTAATGCCCCTCGGTTTTGTGAGGCTGCTACGAGGTAACGGCCACTGGCATCCCTCAATTTCACAAGCGCTTTTCCATCACCTGGAAGGAAAATGCCACTTTCAAGAATCGATTGCGGTTTGAAATTTCCTCTTCCATCACCTTTCAGCACTAATCCGTTTAATGCATCATATCGTCCTGAAATAACATCGGAACTAAAGTCATTCGTGTTGATTGCAATGTCAAGGTTTCCATCCCCATCAAAGTCATCTGAGATCATTCCATTCAGCGCGGAAAGCTGGGCCATAAACGGTAATGGAATCAAAGTGAATTTACCACTCCCATCATTTCGGCAATAGCAGGAGCTAAAATTGTTTGCTTGTATTTTCAATACTCCCTGTAATTGTTCCTTTGTAAATAACGAATCCATTGTCTCGTTTGCATAAGATTTATAGTTCTCAAATTTGGCTCTCATCTTAATCATTTGCTTTATAATATCGTCCCGGTTTTGAGCAGGAAATTCTTTTCTCGAAGTATCTGTTTGGCTTGATGGCAGATATAAAGAGAGAAAAGCATCGTAGGATTCGTTATCGTCAAAATCTTTAGCATACACTGACACAGGATATTTCTCAGACGCTTTAAAGAATGAATTTTCTCCAAGGTTTCCAATCACATAATCGATGTCACCATCATTATCAAAATCTCCGGAAGTGATGCTGGTCCACCATCCAACCTTTTCCG
>JBBSPT010000422.1:0-2904 GCA_038258515.1 Chitinophagales bacterium
GGCATTCTCATACTTGTACGATAATTACTCATCCGCATTATTTGGAATTATTTATAAAATGCTCGAAAAGCGTGAGCTGGCAGAGGATGTGCTACAGGAAACCTTCTTAAAAATCTGGAACAATTTTGAAAATTATGACAGTTCACGAGGCAGGCTATTTACATGGATGCTGAACATCGCACGAAATCTTACCATCGATACGATAAGAAGCAAAGGATATAAGAAGCAAATGAAAATCCACAGTGGAGAGAATGCCGTAGATAATGTTGTTGAAAGTTCCAATAACGCTGCGAAATTCGATGCTTTAGGAATCCGGAAGCATTTAACTGCCCTTAAAATCGATCAAAAAGAAATCATAGATCTTGCTTATTTCGGGGGATTTACCCAGGACGAAATTTCCAAACGTCTGGATATACCTCTTGGAACAGTAAAGACAAAAATGCGATCTGCAATAATGGAGTTAAGAAAAATTCTGACATAAAAAGTTGAACACAAACGACATCATATCATCCGGTTTACTTGAGCAATACGCCATGGGCCTTGCCTCACCTGAGGAAAGAGCAAATGTAGAAGTATGGTTAAACGAGTTTCCTGAGGTAAAGAGGGAATTTGCGCTCATCGAAGAATCGCTTGAAACCTATGCGATGGCAAATGCAGTTGCTCCATCTGCATCAGTTAAGGAAAAGATTTTAGCGAGAATTAATTCAGCCGAAGAGTCAAATACCACAATTGCTCCCGTAGTTGATTTGCCTTCAGACAAAATTTCATACAGAATACCAACCTATTTTAAAATGGTTGCTGCAGCAGCAATCCTTTTGCTTGTTGGAAGTATTGCGCTGCTGTATAATTATTACAATCGGTATAAATCAGTCGATAGCGAATTGCAATTAGCTCAGCAAAAAATTGCAAGGATAGATTCTGTGAACCTCGCAATGAGCAAGGACATCAATGTGATGACAGATAAAAATGCACGGTCAGTTGTGCTGACCGGAACAGCAACTGCTCCCGATGCGCTTGCTAAAATATTCTGGATGAAAAACACAGGTGAGGTTTATATCGACCCATCAAATTTGCCAGCCACTCCTGCGGGGAAACAGTACCAGCTATGGGCTATCATCGATGGTAAACCTGTCGATGCCGGAATGATCGCCACCGAAAAAGGGATCTATCACATTCAAAAAATGAAGTCTTTCGGGCAGGTTGACGCCTTCGCTGTAACCCTTGAAAAGACTGGCGGAAGCAAGGCTCCTGAGGGAGAAATGTTCGTCATCTCCAAGATATAAATTCTCAATCCACATTTTATCGACCGCCTGCAATAACAATCTGTTGCTGCAACTATTTTTCGGATACCCCATGCAGTTAATTTCACTCGTTTTTTTAAGAATAAAATCCATGCTGATTAAAAGAGCGTAGATGATAGAAATAAAAAAAATCAAATGAAAAAGATCAAATTATCCGCTCTATTTGTTATTGCAGCGTTTGCTACTTCTACGACCTACGCTCAGATGGAAAAAACAAAAATGGTAGGTGGCGCAGAAATGTACCCTTCAAAAAACATCGTGGAAAATGCCGTGAATTCAAAAGATCATACAACGCTGGTAGCAGCAGTGAAAGCAGCCGGTCTCGTGGAAACTCTTGAAAGCGCAGGACCGTTTACGGTATTTGCCCCGACAAACGGCGCTTTCGAAAAACTGCCAGAAGGCACGGTTGCAACGCTGGTGAAGCCGGAAAACAAGGCAATGCTTACATCAATTCTCACTTATCATGTAGTTCCAGGAAAAATCTCCGCAAAAGACATTATGAAGATGGTTAAAGAAGGAAATGGTAAAGCAACCCTTAAAACGGTTGAAGGAGAAAATTTATATGCAACTACAAAAGGCAGTAAAGTAATGCTAACCGATGAAAAAGGCGATGTTGCTACCGTTACAATTTCAGACGTTAATCAAAGTAACGGGGTGATTCATGTTATTGACACTGTAATGCTACCTGAATAAGCACGTTCGTTTTTAATTTGTACCCTGTGGTTATGCCGGCTCCCTACGCCGGCATTTTTTTTTATAAATGTCAACTGCTTTATCCCCAGGGCCTTACTTTTGCAGCATTTCACAAGTGAATTTTCTAATAAGTTTTAAATACGGATGTACTTAAACAAAAAAGTTGTTGTTGTATTGCCTGCATATAATGCTGCCCTCACTATGGAAAAAACCATCCTGGAAATTCCGTTCGATGTGGTGGATGAAATAGTGATGGTAGATGATAATAGCACAGATAACACTTTGGAAGTTGCGGAGAAATTAAGGATCAAACATATTATTCATCATAGTGAAAATAAAGGATACGGCGGCAATCAAAAGAGCTGTTATAATAAAGCCCTTGATCTTGGCGCTGACATTATTATAATGCTTCATCCGGATTACCAATACACTCCAAAATTGCTGCTACCAATGATTTCAGTCATTGGTAACGATTTATACAAAGTCGTTTTTGCAAGCAGGATTTTAGGAAAAGGGGCCTTGAAAGGTGGAATGCCGATGTACAAATACGTAGCCAACAGGGCGCTGACTTTCTTTCAAAATTTAATGATGAATCAAAAACTTTCAGAATACCACACGGGATACAGGGCTTACCACAGGGAGGTATTGGAAAAAATTAATTACATGCAGAATTCTGACGATTTTATTTTTGACAATCAAATGATCGCTCAGATATTTTACAATAAGTTTGAAATAGCAGAAATCACCTGTCCTACAAAATATTTTGAAGAAGCTTCATCCATTAACTTAAGAAGAAGTATCACCTACGGCATAGGAGTTTTGAAAGTTTCGCTGCTATATTTTCTTACAAAGATCAATGTCTATAAATGGAAATTGCTTACCCGGTAAACCGTGAAAAGTCCGGACTATA
>JBBSPT010000423.1:0-2891 GCA_038258515.1 Chitinophagales bacterium
ATCGTTGGATGTGAATTTTACATCACAGAAAACCGAAGTAAAAAACAATTTACGAAAGAACAAAAGGATCCGCGTCACCACCAGATCCTGCTTGCGAAAAACAATGTCGGTTATCAGAATTTAGTGAAGCTTACGTCACTTGGGTACATCGAAGGAATGTATTCAAAATATCCCCGTATCGATAAGGAACTCATCCACAAATATCATGAAGGATTAATAGCAACAACCTGTTGCCTCGGTGCACTGGTTCCTCAGTTAATTTTAAAGTCGGGAGAAGATGAAGCAGAAAATGAATTCAAATGGTGGCTGAATATTTTTCAGAAAGATTATTACGTGGAATTGCAGAGACATGGAATTCCCGAACAGGAAAAAGTGAACAAGGTGCTTTTAAAATTTGCGCAGAAATACAATGTAAGCGTGATCGCCAGTAATGATTCGCATTACGTAGATGAAAAAGATTTCAATGCCCACGATATTTTACTTTGTATTAACACAGGTGAAAAACAAACCACAGAAGCATTGAGGGAATTCACTGACGACAGTGTAATCGTGAAGAACAAAAGATTTGCATTTCCCAACAATCAATTTTTTCTGAAGAATACCTCGGAGATGCAAAAGACATTTGATGATCTCCCGATGGCACTGGACAACACCAACGAAGTCATTGAAAAAATCGAAGTCCTCGACTTAAAAAGAGATATACTTCTTCCTCACTTCAAAGTGCCGGAAAAATTTGAATCACAGGATGCCTATCTTGAACACCTCACATGGACGGGTGCCCGGGAACGCTATCATGAAATAACTCCGGCGATTGAAGAACGTATTAATTTTGAATTGTTCACCATCAGGACGATGGGCTTTGCAGGATACTTTTTGATAGTCAGTGATTTTATTATCGAAGGTAAAAAGATGGGTGTCTTCGTAGGACCGGGCCGAGGCTCTGCAGCCGGCTCAGTTGTAGCATACTGTATTGGAATTACCAATATCGATCCGATAAAATATAATTTGCTCTTTGAACGGTTTTTGAATCCAGACAGAAAATCAATGCCGGATATAGACACAGATTTCGATGATGAAGGAAGGCAAAAAGTGTTGAATTATGTCGTGGAAAAATACGGTAAAAACCAGGTCGCTCAAATCATCACGTATGGTACGATGGCTGCGAAGATGAGCATCAAGGATGTGGCCCGCGTGATGGATCTGCCATTGCCGGAAAGCAACGCTCTTGCCAAGTTGGTTCCTGACAGGCCGGGAACATCACTTAGAAAAGTATTGAAGGCGCCGCTAACCGGCCCGAAGTCTTTAACAGAGGAAGGAGTCGGTGGAGAAGATCTTGACAACATAAAAAAACTGCGGGACATTTATAATGGCTCTGATATAAGAAGCCAGGTGCTGCACGAAGCAGAAATTCTGGAAGGATCTGTGAGGAATACCGGTATCCATGCATCAGCAATTATCATAGCGCCGAAGGATCTGATGGAATTAATCCCGGTGGCCTCATCAAAAGATTCAGAACTCTGGCTTACTCAAATTGACGGAGGAAACATTGAAAGTGCAGGCGTGTTGAAAATGGATTTTTTAGGATTAAGAACACTCAGCATTTTGAAAACTGCCTTGCATCTAATTGAGCAAAATCACGGTGTGAAAATTGACCTCGATACGCTGCCGCTGGATGATGAAGAAACTTATAAGCTTTACCAGCGTGCAGATACGAACGGAACCTTCCAGTTTGAAAGCGCCGGAATGCAAAAGTATTTGCGTGATCTGAAGCCTGACAAATTCGATGACCTCATCGCGATGAATGCACTCTTTCGCCCCGGGCCCATGGCCTACATTCCAGACTACATAGAAAGAAAACATGGCAGGCAGGAAATCCACTATGATCTTCCGGAAATGGAAGAGATCCTGAAAGACACCTATGGGATCACGGTATACCAGGAGCAGGTGATGTTGCTTTCACAGAAAATTGCCGGGTTTGGTAAAGGAGACGCTGACGTGTTACGGAAGGCGATGGGGAAAAAACAGCGTTCCGTTTTGGACAAAATGAAAGAACAATTTATTGAGGGAGCTAAAAAGAAAGATCACCCGGCAAACAAATTGGAAAAGATTTGGACTGACTGGGAATCTTTTGCCCAATATGCATTTAATAAATCACACTCAACTTGCTATGCTCTGGTTGCCTATCAAACAGCATATTTAAAAGCACATTTCCCAAGTGAATACATGGCTGCGGTTCTAAATCATTCAGGCTCCATTGAGAAGATCACATTTTTTATGGAAGAATGTAAACGGATGGAATTAACTGTTCTTGGTCCTGACATAAACGAATCCCAAAAGGGATTTGCAGTAAATAAAAAAGGAGAAATCCGTTTTGGGTTTAGTGGAATGAAAGGTGTAGGCGATGCTGCTCTCGACGCTATCATTGAAGAAAGAGAAAAAAGCGGTCCCTATCAATCGATTTATGACCTGATCAAAAGAATCAACCAGCGATCTGTGAATAAGAAATCCCTGGAAAGTCTTGCCTACGCCGGGGCCTTTGACAGGTTTGCGGAAGTTCACCGGGCACAATATTTTTTCGCCGCCCCCGGGGAAAGCATGACCGGCCTGGAAAAAGTCATCAGGTTTGGAAATCAATACCACGCCCAGCTTTCAAGCAATACTAACACGCTGTTCGGTGACCTGCAAATGGCCGAAGTGCCTCCGCCACCAATGCCTGTGTGCGAACCCTGGCCGCTGATAAAATTGTTAGATAACGAGAAAGACGTGATTGGAATCTATATGAGTGGGCATCCCCTCGATAATTATACTTTCCAAATGAAACATTATGGACTAAACACCATCGCCAATTTTAACGAATTCAGGGAAGCGATAAGCCTTCAGCCAAATCCAGG
>JBBSPT010000424.1:0-2884 GCA_038258515.1 Chitinophagales bacterium
ATTGTCGGGAAAAATGCAGGAGATGGGCACAAATTACAAAATGATTTCAATTCGCCGGGACGTTTCATTCGCCCGTATCCTTGCCTGAAAAAAGCATCGGGTTTGCATCCTCCACCCTGTTTTTCACTTCGAATACTGAATGTCAAACCTCTCAGCAACCCCTGTCACCATTGATCCAAACAGGGTTTCGATTTTGTAAATTTCCCTTTAGATTTGCTTATGCGCAATACAAATCTCCGTTATTGGATATGCCAGGTACTTGGTTGGGGCGGCTGGACTTTACTGAGCATTGTTACGGTCTATTTATTTGCCTCCGACATGTACCTGAAAACGCCTGAAAAAAAATTCCTCTTTTTTATAACGCTTTTTATTGAATTCCTCTGGTTCATTGCCGCCACTCATCTGCTGAGATCTATTTTGAAAAAGATTGGCTGGATCAGGTTTCCGATTAACAAAGTGATTTTGGTTTTCATAGGCGGAATAGTTTTCACCGGGCTGCTAAGCTTTTTTGGTGCCAAGTCAACGGCGTTACTTACCGGCACATCCTTATTAGAATATGAAAAGCAACAACAATTTGAGACAGCAAAGCAAAAAGAGAAGGACTTAAATATTGCAGGTACGCGGTATTACCTGCCTGAAGTAAATGCAGAAAATAATCCCGATGCCTACGTGGCTGCCCAAAGCATAAAGAAAAGTACCGGGTGGTATAGAAATGAACAGGGTATTTGGCAATACGAGGAACAAAGCAAAGGAAGATTCTGGTGGGATATTATATTTACGTTCATCCTCATATCTCTTTGGCTCCTTGTTTATATGGTCTGGCATTATCTTGAGCGCAACAGGCTAGGAGAACTTGACAAGCTAAGCCTCGAAAAGATAGTGAAGGAACTTGAGCTAAAAACGATTAAATCTCACATCAATCCGCATTTCATTTTCAATTCGTTGAATAGCATCAGGGCTTTGGTAGATGAAAATCCGCAACGTGCCCGTTCAGCGATCACAGAACTTGCCAATATTCTCAGAAGCAGTTTACAGGTAGAAAAGATGGAAACTGTACCGCTTCACAAGGAACTTGGCATCGTGAAAGATTATCTCGCCCTGGAGCAAATACGGTTTGAAGAACGGCTAAAAATTGAAATGGATATAGATGAAGATACGCTTGAACAACCGGTACCGCCCATGATGCTTCAAACCCTTGTGGAGAATGCTATCAAACACGGGATAAGTAAGAAGATTGACGGGGGCATCATCAGAATCATTTCGAGGTTTGTCAACGATCATTTCGAACTTGTTGTACAAAACACAGGACTTCTTTCTACTGCAATTGACAATGAAGGATTCGGAATAAAAAGCACGAGGGACAGGCTTAAATTTTTATATAAAACGAATTCCGATTTCCAGATCCAAAACATAAACGGCAATAAAGTGGAAGCTAAAATCAGCATGCCTGTTGCACTCTGAATGCAAAAAAGCTGATCATCATCCGGACTCCTGACTCGACAAATGATCTTTTTATTTTCATACATTTGACCTATGCAAAAAGCCATCATTATAGATGACGAACGATTAGCGCGTAATGAACTAAAAAAATTATTGCAGGAGTTTCCCGACGTCGAAGTGATTGCCGAAGCGGCCAATGCGAATGAAGGAATAGAAAAGATAGAAACCCTGAATCCGGATCTCATTTTCCTGGATATTCAGATGCCGGGCAAAAGCGGTTTCGATATGCTCACCCAATTAGATAAAGCTCCTCATGTGATCTTCGTCTCCGCTTATGATGAGTATGCGTTGAAGGCCTTCGAAGTGAATGCGCTTGATTATTTAATGAAGCCCGTGGAGCCGAAAAGGCTTGCAGATGCGCTTCTAAAGCTTCGCCAAAAAGACGAGGAAGAAATGCTGTCCTACAACAATCGTGGCATGCTGCATGAAACTGACCAGGTGTTTGTGAAGGATGGTGAACGTTGCTGGTTTGTGAAACTGTCCGATGTCCGTCTCTTCGAAAGTGTTGGCAACTATGCAAAAGTTTTTTTCGGAAATAATAAGCCCCTGATTTTAAAATCACTCAATGCTCTCGAGGAGCGCCTTGACGAAAAAGTATTTTTCCGGGCAAACAGGAAACACATTATCAATCTACGCATGATAGACAAGATCGAGCCCTACTTCAATGGTGGTCTTATCCTCGATCTGTCTGGCGGTGAAAAGATCGAAGTAAGCCGACGCCAGGCCGTCAAGTTTAAGGAAATGATGAGTCTTTAATTTCAAGCATTGTTTCTGTTCTATCAGCGACAGTAGTGCTTCGCTTCAATTTCAAGATTTCCACTGCCGGATATTTTTTGCTTTATTTTTTTACTCATATCTAAAAACCACGAAAGAAAATATTACGGATCGGGCGCCTTACTTTATCCGGCAACGAATAAAGTTTGATTTCAATAATATTTGATTTGGTTTATTTTCGGTGAATTTGCATTTTGCCTGTATCGAAATTTCTTCATGAAAAAAATCTCCGGGAATCTCACTTTTTGGGTACTCACAGCAATAGTCACCGGCGCATTGATAGGCTATGTTTCACCGGCAATAGCTATTAAAATGCAACCACTTGGAACGTGGTTCATAGAAATTATAAAAGTCTTTATTTATCCCATCATTTTCCTTACGATAACGCTTGGAATAAGCGGAATGGACAGCTTGAAGAAAGTGGGAAGAGTGGGAGGAAAGGCCATTCTTTATTTTGAAATAGTAACAACATTCGCCCTGATTATTGGCGTGCTGGTAGTGAGAATCGTAAATCCCGGAAAGGGGGTTGTATCTGAAACGGCGAGCGCCATCGATCCAAATCAATTTGCCAACCAGGCCGCAGGTTTTAGCTGGTGGCATTTCCTGAAGG
>JBBSPT010000425.1:0-2882 GCA_038258515.1 Chitinophagales bacterium
ACTCGAACCCCCACACCTTACGGCATCAGATCCTAAGTCTGACGTGTCTACCAATTTCACCACATGCGCTTTTGGGGCGGCAAAAGTAATGGATTTAGAATTAAAAAAGGCGGCGGAGACAAGATTTTATGATTCAGATAGACTATAGCGGCTCAATGATTTTCCTTATCAAAATGATTACATAATGGAAATGCCCGAAAAGAAAAATTTATTTTGAAGATCCTTTGAAATCCGGTCGGGAAATATTTCAAACATTGTGCTTTTTTTCTGCCGTGAGTTATCCATTTTTTAACCTAAAAAAAATTTGTTGCAAAATTTGGATTCTGTTTTCTCTGTAAATTCGTATGAATGGAAACCCTCGATATTCCTAAATATGTACTGAACGAAGCCGAAGAAAAAAAGGAAATCTTGCGCCGGTATCGTGCGCTTCTGAGGGCTTTGAAGCCAAAATTAAAACCGGGGGATAAAGAAATTGTGCGCCGGGCATTTGAGATTGCGGTGGATGCTCACAAGACGATGCGTCGCAAAAGCGGAGAGCCTTACATCCTGCACCCAATTTCTGTGGCGATGATCTGTGTTGAAGAAATTGGACTTGGAGTTCGTAGCACTATTTGTGCCCTGATGCACGATACCGTTGAGGATACTGATATATCTCTGGATGATGTTCAGAGAGAATTTGGAAGCGAAATTGCAAAGATTGTTGATGGGCTTACCAAAATCTCGAATGTACTTGATACGAATACTTCGCAACAGGCAGAGAATTTCAAAAAGATTTTACTTACCCTGACTGACGATCCGAGAGTCATTTTAATAAAGCTCGCTGACCGCCTTCACAACATGCGCACACTCGATAGCATGAAGCGCGAAAAGCAGCTTAAAATTTCCTCTGAAACTGTGTATGTATATGCACCATTGGCTCATCGCATGGGGCTGTATAATTTGAAAACGGAGATGGAAGATCTTGCGATGAAGTACATGGAGCCCGACAGCTACCGCTATATTGCGCAAAAACTTGATAACACTAAGAGAGAGCGCTCCCGCTATATCAATGATTTTATTCGCCCGATAAAGGAAAAACTTGGGCAAGGACAATTCGATTTTGAAATTTACGGAAGGCCAAAAAGTATTCATTCCATCTGGAATAAAATGAAAAAGAAGGGTGTCTCTTTCGATGAGGTTTACGATTTGTTTGCCATTAGGGTTATTTTGAATTCACCGCCGGAAAGAGAAAAGGAAGATTGCTGGAAAGTTTATAGCCTGATAACTGATGAATATACTCCTGCTCCTGAACGAATGCGTGACTGGCTCAGCAATCCAAAAAGCAATGGGTATGAAGCACTGCACACGACCGTAATGGGGGCGCAGGGAAAATGGGTGGAAGTTCAGATACGAACTAAAAGGATGAACGATATCGCTGAGAAGGGACTGGCCGCACATTGGAAGTATAAGGAAGGAACGAACGAGGAAAACCGTTTTGACAATTGGTTTCGGCAGATCAGGGAAATGCTCTCCAACCAGGATACCAACTCTATAGATTTTCTCCAGGATTTCAAAGTTTCTTTTCTTGCTGAAGAAATTTATGTATACACTCCAAAAGGGGATGTGAAGATGTTGCCGATCGGCGCTTCGGCGCTCGATTTTGCATTTGCAGTCCATACGGCGGTTGGCGAAAAATGTATTGGGGCAAAAGTTAATCATAAGTTGGTTCCACTTGGGCATAAACTCAGGAGCGGTGACCAGATCGAAATCATTACTTCTGCCAAACAAAAGCCAAGCAGGGAATGGCTGAAATATGTGGTAACTACCAAAGCAAAAACCAAGATCAAAGATTCTCTTAAAGAAGAAAAGAGAACTATTGCTGAAGAGGGGAAAAATATTTTGCACCGAAAGCTTGATCACCTTGGCGCTACGATGAGTGCTGGCAACCTGGATGAATTAACCCTTTTTTACAAGCTGCCTTCCCAACTGGATTTATTGTATGAAATCGCAATAAAGAAAATTGACCTTTCAGAATTAAAGGAATTCTCGGTCTTGGGGGATAAACTTCTTCCTCCAAAAATTAATAAACCTGTTGTAGAGGAAAAGCCGGAACACGACCCGAAGGCACATCAAAACAAGAAAGACACGGAGTTGATCATTTTCGGCGAAAGCAGCGATAAAATAATGTACACGCTGGCAAACTGCTGCAAGCCGATTCCCGGAGATGATGTGTTTGGATTTATCACGCAGGGCGAGGGGTTGAAAATTCATAGAACCAATTGCCCAAATGCGGCACGGTTGTTATCAAACTACGGACACCGCGTGGTAAAAACCAAGTGGGTAAAAAACAAAGAGATCTCTTTTTTAACCGGTATAAAAATTATCGGACTTGATGATGTAGGTGTTATCAATAAAATCACTAATCTCATCAGCGGTACTTTAAGAATTAATATAAATGCACTTACCATTGAGGCTAAAGACGGATTGTTTGAGGGGAATATAAAAGTGTACGTACATGACAAAGATGAGCTCGAAGAATTAGTTGAGGAATTAAAAAGTCTTCCGGGTATAGAAAGTGTTGACAGGTACGACACTGAATAGTATTTCTAACCTTCGCTTTCAATCTCATTGATGAAAACCTCCATTTAATTAACTTCGCGGGCTCAATGTATAAACTGCTCCGCAATATATTGTTTTGGTTTGATGCGGAAGGCGTGCACCATTTTTCCATGAACTTCCTTCGCTTTCTTTGCAATTATCCTTTTATAAAAAATGCAATACGGAAAAAATATCAATGCAAAACTGAATCTTTTTCAAAATCATTATTTGGATTAAAATTTTCTAACCCGGTTGGGCTCGCGGCAGGCTTCGATAAAAATGCAAAATACCTGAGAGAGTTGTCA
>JBBSPT010000426.1:0-2878 GCA_038258515.1 Chitinophagales bacterium
AGCCGGGTTGCTGAAACAGAAATCGGTATCGATTTGAAAATGTTCAACAACCGGGTAAATCTCGACGTGGCAGCATACAGGAAGATCACCACAGACCAGATCGTGAATGTTCAAATCTCGGATGCGTCCGGTTTTGTAAACACGAGAATTAATAGTGGCAAAAGCCGGAACATGGGCTTCGAAGTACTGCTGGATATTGTGCCGGTGAAAACTAAAAACTTCAACTGGGACTTTACAGCCAATACCTCTTACAACAAAACCAAAGTGCTGACCATTCTCACCAGTGAACCAGGCGAAAAGATCACCATCGGAAGTCATCCTTTCAACGGAGAATTGAGAGATGTTGTCGGTGAGGAAATGGGACAAATTGCGGGATATGGTTACGCAACGGATGCTAAAGGACAAAGAATTTTCCAGGCCAACGGCTTACCACTTAGAACTCCTGATCTGGTGTTGTTCGGAAGCGCTCTTCCAAAATGGACGGGAGGATTTTTAAACTCTTTCAACTATAAAGGAGTGAGCCTGTCAGTATTTATAGACTACAAATTAGGAAACAAGATTTTATCAGGTACGAATTTCAACGCCATCCGCGAAGGACTTCATAAGATAACGTTGGAAGGCAGAGATGGAGGCGTTGTGGGAAAAGGAGTTGACCAAAGCGGAAACGTAAATACTACGGTCGCAGCAAACCAAACTTACTGGGAGCATCTCCGTTCTCAGGCATTGGTTGAAGCAGTTATTTACGACGGAAGTTATTGGAAACTCCGGCAGATTTCCCTTGGTTATGACTTCACTAAATATGTTCCAGCCAACTGGCCTATTAAAGGACTTAAACTCGACCTGGTTGCAAACAATGTGTTGATCATTAAGAAATGGATTGACAATATTGATCCGGAATCTGCCGGTTTCGGTTCCGATAATCTCATCGGGCTGGAATCACCTAGTCTTCCCACAACAAGAGGAGTTGGGTTTAACCTAAACATTAAATTTTAAATGACTACCATGACTAAAATATTTAAATATAGTTGGCTCGCGGTCTTTCTGCTGTTTGCCAGCTCATGCGACAAGGGGTTGGAAAAAATAAATGAGAATAAAACAGATCCTGTTGCGATTGACCCCGTGCTGTTATTGAATAATGCAGTAATCAACAGTTCGTTCACGACTCCAACGTTACTCTTCGATATTGCTGCGGTGCAGCAAATGCTCACACCAAACGGAGGTGTACTGGCAGGGGGAAATTTTAACCAGGATGCACGTGCTTCCGGAAGCCTTTGGCCCACTTATTATGAAAATGTGATCAAATACACACATGATGTAATCAACGCCACGAAGGATAATCCAGACAGGTCTAATCTCTATAATATGGCCAGGATTTTCCAATCCTTCGCTTTTATGGTGCTGACGGATGAATATGGAGATATTCCTTTCAGTGAAGGAGGTGCAGGTTATACTGACCAGGTTTTCTTTCCTAAATACGATAAGCAGCAGGATATCTATCCACAGATCCTTCAAACCCTGACCGATGCGGCAGCAGCCTTAAATGCCGGAGGTATAATAGAGGGTCAGGATATTCTTTATGCCGGAAATATTGATCAGTGGAAAAAGTTCGGCTATTCGCTGTTGTTGAGGGGAGGAATGAGGCTCAGTAAAGTAGACGCCGCTAAGGCACAGTCCATGGTTCAGGCCGCTGTGGCCGGAGGTGTTATCCTTACCAATGTCGATGATGCATACATCAGGCACGACGCGAACTACACTCAACCAATTGCAAATACGCTCAACGGCAGTGAGGCAGCTAACTTTTATTTGGCCAAGCCATTTGTGGATCAACTCAAAACTACTAGTGATCCCCGTTTAGAGGCAATTGCTGTTCGTTATGTAGGAGCTGCATCCGGAAATGGACAGACACCCGCCGTGGCTACGACTGATCCTTCGATGCAAATTGGAATGCCAATGGGCTATGATAATGGAACCATTGTTGCGCAGGCGCAGGCAGATGGTCTTGTTAGTTTTTATGGTTACAGCCAGGCAGACAGAAGAAGAATTCTAAAGCAATCTTCACCCTGCTTCCTCGTTACAGCAGCCCAAACAAATCTCTTGCTTGCCGAGGCTGCATTCCGTGGATGGACAACTGGTTCAGCAGCCCAATATTTCGCAGACGGCATAAAGGCACACATGGACCAAATGGCTTTATACGACGACGGTTGTGCAATTTCGGATGGCGACAGGGATGCCTACATTGCTTCAAACCCTTTGATGACCGGATCCGAATTGGAGCAAATCAATACTCAATATTGGATTGCCTCTTTTCTTAACGGGCCTGAAGCATTTGCAAATTTCAGAAGGAGCGGGTACCCAACCCTAACGCCGAACCCATACGGTCAGCCTAACAATCCAGACGTTCCCAACGGTACTTTCATGAGGAGGATTACTTATCCTCTTGCAGAACTTTCCGTAAATGCTGACAATGTGAACGCCGCAATTGCAGACCAGGGACCTGATAAATTAAGTACCAGAATCTGGTGGGATAAATAGAAAAATTCAGGGAAAGCCAGACTCAGTAATAATATTGGGTCCGGCTTTCCTCCTTAAATAATCAAAGCTAATTTTACTGCGCTTCTTTTGCGGAGCAATCACTGCTAATCATTTTTGCAAAAACAGATTAATGTAAAATCTTTGTGCGCTATTCAACATAATTTTACGCGGCCTTAATCCCATTATTTTTCCTGCATCGTCACATACTACTGCAGTATATATAAAACAAAGACAAATGAAATCATTGCTGTTGTACATTCTTGCTGCTGCGATTTTTCAAATAACAACCACACCGGCACAGGCACAGGCCTCAAAAGAGCTGCTATATGTCGGTTCATTTTCCAGG
>JBBSPT010000427.1:0-2871 GCA_038258515.1 Chitinophagales bacterium
AATTCGACTCTATTAAAGACAGGGTAATTGTATTAAACGGACTAAGCAAAGGCTTTGCAATGACAGGGTGGAGACTTGGCTACATCGCTGCAGATCCGGAAATTGTGAAAGGCTGTGAAAAAATCCAGGGACAGTTTACCAGCGGTACCAACTCAATAGCGCAGAGGGCTGCGATTACTGCTCTCGATGCGCCCCTGTCGGCGACAGTTGAAATGGTTAAAAAATTCAAGACCCGAAAGGAAAGAGTTTTCGAACTGCTAAAAGATTTACCTGGAGTAACATGTACTATTCCTGATGGAGCTTTCTATATTTTCCCGGAAGTGAAAAGCTACTTTGGAAAGAAAGCGGGCGATGAAGTGATCAATAACGCAAGTGATCTCTGCATGTTTTTACTCAATACGGCACATGTGTCCACCGTAACCGGCGATGCATTTGGTGAACCTGATTGTATCAGAATTTCTTTTGCGAACAATCTCGATAATATAGAAGAAGGTTTTAAGAGACTTAAGAACGGATTGGCTCAGTTGCAATAGAAGCTCAGACTTTTCCCTGCAAAAATTTTTCGTGAAGTGCCAGCACCTGCGGAGTGATCATTTGCTTTTCATCGTTCACAATGATGAAATCGCACAGGCTCATTTTTTCCTCTTCATCCATTTGCTTTTTCATCCTGACCTCTACCTGTTGCGCTGAAATATTATCACGCTCCATCGTTCTCTGGATGCGTAGTTCCAGCGGACCTTTTATCCCGATGACTTTATCGAGGTATGAGTTTGAAGCACTTTCAAAAATTAATGCCGCTTCTTTTATAGTGTAGGGGGCCTTCTGCCTGGCGATCCAATCGGAAGCATCCTTAATTGTAATAGGATGAACAAGAGAATTTAACAAGGCGATTTTCTTATCATCAGTAAATACTTGTTCTGCTAAAAAACCACGATTGAGAACACCATTGTCGTAGGAGGCTTCGCCAAAATTTTTAATGATTGCAACTTTCAATTCCTCATTTTCCGTCATCAATCTTTTGGAAGCAGCATCGGCATAGTAGACAGGAATTCCGAGCACTTCAAAAATCATTGCAACGGTGCTTTTGCCGCTGCCAATTCCACCCGTTAACCCGATTTTGAGCAAGCTGATCTTGTTGGAAGTACACCGGATACCAAAAGGCACGATGTACAGTTATAAAATTAATGTGCTTAAAACCATTGACTCCGCTCCAGCGTCTGCTGACAACCTTTAACCCCTCAAAATGCACTTCGCAAATTTGATACACAGAAATGAAAACTTAACCGACAGACGATTACTTAATTGGGGCTACAGGCTTATTGATATTTGCAGTCCACTCCATACTCACAGCACTTTTTTCAACTTTTAAATAACTGCCAGGGTTGATTTCAACCATCATGGTGCTGTCATCATTTACTTTATTTACTGTGCCGTGAATACCTGCGATTGTTACGATCTTATCACCCTTTTGTAAGTTGGCGAGGAATTGCTTTTGTTGTTTGGCTTTTTTAGCCTGTGGCCTGATCATGAAAAGCCAGAACACCAGGATCATCAATCCTATAAAAATAAACTGGAAGCCTCCGCCTCCGCCTGAGCCACCTTGTCCTAACATTAAAAAGACCATTGCTAAATTCATATTATCTGGTTTGGTTTTGCTGAAATTTTCAGCATTATTAAAAAAATTATTTATTGGATGCTTCCACCTCGCCTACAAGTTGTAGCACAGGAAATGCAGGATGAGCATTGGACATTACAGTGATATCCTTGTGAACCGGGCCAACTCTTCCCTTACTATTAAACACTACTTTCAAAAACCCGGTTTCTCCTGGCTTTACCGGCTCTTCCGGCTTTTCCGGAACAGTGCATCCGCAACTTGCGACTGCTGAGGAAATGATCAAAGGATGAGTTCCGTTGTTTTTAAACCGGTAGCTGTATTCTACCATTTCCCCATCAGCTACTTTGCCAAAATTGTACACTGAATCTATAACCTGTACCGTCGTGGAATCGACAATCGTGAGCCCGGCATTTCCCACCTGAACATCGGGGTTTTTCCCCGAATTCCTGATATCGCAGGAAATCAAAAAAAAGAAAAGACAGAATGCGGCAATCAATTTATTCATCTTCCTTCAATTTTTCCAAAGTTATCATAAAACACTGTTTTTAAAATTCTTCTTGTGGATTTTGTTCTCTGCCACAAACTCCTTATGAATGTTATCTAAAATCCCATTTACAAAATGTCCACTTTGATCAGTACTGTAATCCTTCGCAAGGTCGATATATTCATTGATGGTCACCTTTGGTGGAATGGTTTCAAAGTATAAAAATTCGCAAACACCCATCTCCATTAAAATCATATCAAGTGAAGCAATTCTATCAGCATCCCAATTCTTCAGCTTCGGTTTTATAATTTCACGACAGTATGGTTTTTTATCAATCACACATTCCAGCAGATTTACTGCGAAATCCATTTTTTCCTTTCCTACCAGTTCCCCGAAATTAAATGAAGATGGTTTTTGTAACAATGTGTTCATAAGAACTATCATCATGTCCACATCATCATCCCAATGAATAAATTTTTCTTCGACGTCACTGATAAAATTATCTAAAGGCAGCATCAGGTCTGAAAAAATAAACTCCAATATTTTTCTTTCCGATTTTCTATCTCTTGATCTCTCTTCCGTATAAATTTTATATTCCGGAGATACGACCAGGGCGAGGTAGCATTTTTTGACTAATTCGTCATCAATTAAATACCTGATCTTCAAGTGCTCGAAAGAACTCTTAAACGAGGCATTCTCCAGGATGCTCCAAACAACTTCGTTCCCTGATATTTTAGTATTTATATTCAGGTCGTGCAACGACGGTAAATGT
>JBBSPT010000428.1:0-2861 GCA_038258515.1 Chitinophagales bacterium
TGCTTTATTGTGGTGTTTCTTTTCGCGATAAAAAATCTCAATGTGGAAAAGTTGAAACTGACAGTGGCCCATTAAAAAATTAATGATGAAAAGATTTTGCCTTGCCCTTGATTTAAAAGATGAGGAAAAAAGTATTGAGGAATATGAAGAGTATCACAAAAACATTTCGCCGGAAATCCGAAAGGGTATTACCGATGCAGGAATTACGAATATGATATTATACCGTACCGGCAACAGGTTGTTTATGATCATGGAAACTGAGGATGACTTTTCCTTTGAAAATAAGTCAGCCATGGATGAGGGTAATGAAAAAGTGCAGGAGTGGGAAAAGTTAATGTGGAAATACCAGCAACCGTTGCCATGGGCAAAGCCTGGGGAGAAGTGGATACTGATGGATAAAATATTTGACCTTTCTTCAAAATGACAAATAACATCACACAATCCCATCTAAAAGAAGCATGTATCTTTTGAAAAGTAGTTATGGAAATAATTGATTCACATCAGCACTTCTGGAACTTCGATCCGGTTAGGGATAGCTGGATCAATGGTGATATGAAAATTATTCAGAGAGATTTTTTGCCTGCTGAACTTGAGACGATATTCAAAGCAAATAAAATAGGTGGTTCGGTTGTAGTACAATCCGATCAGTCTGAAGATGAAAATATATTTCATTTAAAAAATGCCACAGAAAATAATTTTATAAAAGGAGTGGTTGGTTGGATTGACCTGGAGGCTGAGGATGTGGAAGAGAAATTGCAGCACTATCAACAATTCAAAAAACTGAAGGGATTCAGGCATGTGTTGCAGGGCGAGATTCAGCGGGATTTTATGCTTCGCCCTGCGTTTAAAAAAGGAATAAGTTTGCTTAATAAATATGGCTTCACCTACGACATTCTTATTTTCCCAGATCAGTTGATTTATACAAAGGAATTTGTGAAAGCCTTTCCTGATCAGCCTTTCGTACTCGATCATATCGCAAAGCCGGGTATCAAAGAGCAGGAAATTTCTCGTTGGAGAAAAGATATCATTGCGTTTGCGGAAGCTGAAAATGTATATTGTAAAATATCAGGAATGGTGACAGAGGCTGACTGGAAAAATTGGAATCAACAAGATTTTAAGCCCTATCTCGACGTGGTTGCAGAAGCTTTTGGAGCTAACAGAATCATGTACGGATCCGATTGGCCGGTGTGCCTCGTTGCCGCTTCCTATGCCCGTGTGAAAGGAATTGTGGACGATTATTTTTCATCTTATTCAAAGAGTGAACAGGATGCATTTTTTGGGAAGACGGCAGTTGAATTTTATCATCTTTAAAATAATAATATGGACTTACAGTTAAAAAATAAAGCGATTATTGTCACGGGCGGAGCGAGGGGAATCGGGCAGGGAATTGTGAAAGTTCTCGTGAATGAAGGAGCTATTCCCGTCATCATTGGAAGAAATAAAAAGGATAATACAGAAATGGTTGAATGGGCCCAGGATTATGGCGGAACCGCATTCCAGGTTGTAGCGGAATTGTCGGATCCTGCACAATGTGAAACTTCAGTGAATGCTGTCCTGGAAAAATTTGGGAGGATTGACGGCCTCGTAAACAACGCAGGTGTGAATGATGGAATTGGTCTTGAAGGTGGCAGTTACGATCAGTTCATGGCATCTCTTCATAGAAATTTAGTTCATTATTATTTGCTTGCGCATTATTCACTGCCATCTCTTATCAAATCAAAAGGTGCGATTGTGAATATCACGTCAAAGACAGCCGAGACGGGACAGGGAAATACTTCCGCCTACGCTGCGGCTAATGGTGGCCGTAATGCGCTCACAAGAGAGTGGGCGGTTGAGCTATTAAAATATGGAATAAGGGTGAATGCCATTGTAGTTGCCGAATGCTGGACTCCGCAATACGAACGATGGTTAGATACACTGGAGAATCCAAAGGAAAAACTCGAAGAGATCACTTCTAAAATTCCACTCGGGAAGCGGATGACAACAGCAGAAGAGATAGGGAACACGGCCGCTTTTTTACTTTCTGAATGTTCAAGCCATACCACCGGTCAATTGATTCACGTTGACGGAGGTTACGTGCATCTCGACAGGGCATTAGCAAATGCTTAGTGATAAGGATAGAATATGATTTGCCATGAAATCTTTAGTCTGCATAAAACCAGGATTATTAGAAATTAAAAATATTGCGGAGCCAATATTGCAGCCTGGCCATACAATTTTAAGAATAAAACGGATTGGTATTTGTGGCACCGATCTGCATGCATACGAGGGTACGCAACCGTATTTTAATTATCCGAGAATATTAGGACATGAACTGGCAGCAGATGTTGTTGAGCCAGGTGGTGCAGATGGATTTGAACAGGGCGATGCTGTTACCATCGTTCCCTATTTTGCTTGCGGAAAGTGCATTGCTTGCAGAAACGGAAAAACGAATTGTTGTGTAGATATAAAAGTTGCCGGTGTTCATATTGATGGCGGCATGGTAGAATATCTATCCGTCCCTTCTTATTCATTGGTAAAAAGTGAAGGGCTTGGTCATGATGCTTTGGCCCTGGTTGAGCCACTTGCAATAGGTGCTCATGGCGTACGCCGCGGCGGAGTTTCACAGGAAGAATTTGTATTGATAATTGGAGCGGGTCCGATAGGATTGGGAACGATGAATTTTGCGCAGGCGAATGGTGGACGGGTGATAGCGATGGACATTAATGAGAATCGCCTGGATTTTTGTAGAAAAAAATTGCAAATCGAACATACAATAAATGCTGCTTCCTCTGACGCATTAGAGATCATAAAAGAAATTACAAAGGGAGACATGCCAACTGTTGTGATCGATGCAACAGGAAATAGATACGCGATCAACA
>JBBSPT010000429.1:0-2848 GCA_038258515.1 Chitinophagales bacterium
AGCACGTTACTGCTGGTAACACACGATCGCTATTTCCTCGACACCGTCTGTAATGAAATAATAGAATTGGAAGACGAAAAACTGTATGTATATACGGGAGACTACGATTACTTTTTGGAGCAAAAATCTTTGAGACTTGAGGTACAACAAAGTGAACTTCAAAAAGACAAGAATATTTTTCGGAAGGAGCTCGAATGGATGCGGAAACAGCCCAAAGCAAGAACTACAAAGTCGAAGAGCAGGCAGGATGCTTTCAAGGAAGTAAAAGAAAGAGTTAGCCAGAAAAACGAGACTGCAGAAGTTTCGCTGCAGGTGAAAATGACTCGCCTGGGAGGCAAGGTACTCGAGATGAAAAAAGTATATAAATCTTACGGCGATAAGGTTATCCTGCGAGGCTTTGATTACACGTTTAAAAGAGGAGCAAGGATTGGGATCGTTGGAAAGAACGGAACTGGGAAATCGACTTTTTTAAAGATCGCTCTTGATCTCGTACCACCTGACAGTGGGAAGGTAAATCATGGTGAAACGGTTGTGTTCGGAAATTTTTCGCAAGAAGGATTGCAATACAAAGAAGATAAAAGAGCGATTGAATACGTGAAAGATTTCGCCGAGTTTTTTCCGCTTGCCGATGGAAGTAAAATCAGTGCCACTCAGTTTATGGAGAAGTTTGGCTTCACTGCGCAACAGCAATTTACACCCCTTAGTAAACTTAGTGGTGGTGAAAAAAGAAGACTTCACCTTCTGAGCATTTTATTTAAAAATCCAAATTTTCTTGTGCTCGATGAGCCAACCAATGACCTGGATCTCCAAACCCTTAGAACGCTGGAAGAATTTCTACAGGATTTTCCAGGCTGCATTCTAATTGTGAGTCACGACAGGTATTTTATGGATCGCCTGGTTGACCATCTTTTTGCTTTTGAAGGCGATGGGGAAATAAAAGACTTCCCTGGAAACTATACACAGTACCGTCTTTGGAAACAACTTGAAGAAAATAAAAACTTGTCAACCCCTTCAAAATATGCCACAAACAGTGTGGTAGAAAAAGGATATAAAACCGACAACGGCACTAAACAAAAATTAACATTTAAAGAGAAAACGGAGTTTGAAAAATTAGAGAAGGAAATTCCTGCTCTCGAAAAAGAAAGAGAATTGCTCCAGGTAAAAATGAACAATGCCGGTACAAATTTCGAAACATTACAGAACGCTTCAGAACGGGTAAATGAGATCATCGTATTACTGGATCAAAAGGAATTGCGCTGGCTGGAACTCAGTGAGAAGGAAGTTTAAAGCTTAGCAAAATTTAGAAATTAGTATTTTAAAATTACCTTCCATAAAAGAATACTCCATGAATAAAATCATTCCATTTCTCATTTCACTTTTTCTTTCGATTACTTTCTCAAAAACAGAAGCCGAAATACGCTTGCCTGCAATTATCGGAAATCATATGGTATTGCAGCAAAAAACCGAAGTCAGGCTTTGGGGATGGTGTGACCCTAATGAGAAGATTAGTATTAAGCCGGGTTGGAACAATCAGATTGATAGCACAAAAGGAAATTCAGATGGTAAATGGATGATCACTTTAACAACACCTGCCGCAGGCGGTCCATATACGATAAATATTGAAGGAAGTAACAAGATCGTTTTGGAAGACGTGTTGATCGGAGAAGTATGGCTTTGCAGTGGTCAAAGTAATATGGAAATGAGCTACAGTTGGGGAATAAAACAATACACGCAGGATATTGAAAGTGCCAACAACAAAAGTATCCGGTTGTTTCATATTCCGAGGCTGACAGCTCAATACCCACAGGATGACACTAAAGGAGAATGGGTGGTATGTAACCCGAAAGATCTTGAAACTTTTAGTTTAGCGGGGTATTTTTTCGGGCAAAAATTACAACAAACTTTATCTCTTCCAGTTGGATTGATCGAATCGACCTGGGGCGGAACTCCTGCAGAAGTTTGGACTCCCTACCCGGTAATATTGAATAATCCTGTATTAAAGCAGGCAGCAGACAACCTTACAGAAATTCCCTGGGGCCCGATAAGGCCCGCGGCTACTTATAACGCGATGATCAGCCCGATTACCAACTACGCAATTCGCGGCGTAATTTGGTACCAGGGCGAAGCAAATGTTAGCGCTGCTTCCACCTACCGCGAATTATTTTCCTCAATGATCACTTCATGGCGGACAGCATGGAAAGAAGACTTTCCTTTTTACTTTGTACAGATCGCCCCTTTTTCAGGCTATGGAAAAAATATTTCAGGAGCGTTATTGCAGGAAGCTCAAACCCAAACAGCAACACTCCCAAATACCGGTGTAATTGTGATAAATGATTTGGTAGATGATCTCGCGAATATTCATCCAAAAAATAAAAAAGATGTGGGTCTTCGCCTTGCTAATTATGCCTTGGCTGAAACTTATGGACAAACGACTTTCGCCTATAAAAATCCATCTTTTAAAGAGATGAAAGTGGAAAAGGATAAGCTTCGAATTTATTTTAATAATGCTAAAAATGGGCTCCTTACTAAAAATGGTGCACCCACCGATTTTTATATAGCCGGTCCTGATGAAGTCTTTAAACCAGCTACAGCAAGAGTTGAGGGAAACACTGTATTGGTTTGGAGTGACGAAGTCAAGAACCCAGTTGCTGTGCGTTATGGATTTACCAATAGCTCCACACCTAATCTTTTTAGTAAAGAAGAGCTGCCTGTAAATACATTTCGGACTGATAGATGGGATCATGTAAACACTAAAAATCAGTAGAATTTGACAGCGACTTGTCAAAGCGTTTAATTGTCTTTTTCGTAGGACTGGTCTTTTCTATGGGGTTGAACGCAAAGTTTAAAA
>JBBSPT010000430.1:0-2846 GCA_038258515.1 Chitinophagales bacterium
AGCCTTCCCCGGCAAAATTTTTCCAGCCTGGCAGCGTTACATTCACACTGCAATTAATTTTATATTTGGCCAAATATCAATTGTTGAAAAAACCACTTTTTGTTTTTCTTTTATTGTGCTTCCTGCATTGTGCGAACGGCCAGCAAAGATATTTTCAGCAACAGGCTAATTATAAAATTGACGTCACGCTAAACGATGTCGGGAACACTCTTGATGGTTTTGAAACAATCGAATACACCAACAACTCCCTTGACACACTTAGCTTTATTTGGTTTCATCTTTGGCCAAATGCATACAAAAATGATCGCACTGCTTTCAGCGAACAGTTGTTGAAAATCGGGCGTACAGATTTTTATTTCAGTGATAATGAGAAGCGAGGTTATATAAACCGGTTGGATTTCAAAGTAGATGGAGTTACCGCAGTTTTAGAGGACCATCCTCAATACATTGATGTTGCAAAACTAGTTTTACCAACACCTCTGTCGCCGGGAGAAAGTATCACAATCACTACTCCGTTTCACGAAAAAATTCCCTTCAATTTTTCGAGAGGTGGCTATGTGGGTCACACCTATCAAATAACACAATGGTATCCAAAGCCCGCAGTGTACGATAGAAAGGGCTGGCACCCGATGCCCTATCTGGACCAGGGTGAATTCTACAGCGAATTTGGAAATTATGAAGTCCGGATAACGCTACCCGCAGAATATATTGTAGCGGCAACAGGAGAATCATCAGTTAGAATGGATAGTTCTTCTACCAGCAATCAGCAACAAATTGCCATCGGGAAAAAGGAAGATGATTTCAATTTGCCTGCAAAAAAAATTGTAAGTCCGACAATTGAAAAGAAAAAATCTTCATTCAAAAAAAGAACGACATCCGCAACGCAACATAAGAAGTCGGTCGTTCAAAAAGCGACGCCAATTGTAAAGAAGACTCTAACACAACGCAGAACAAAAACACTTCATTACACCCAGGATAAAGTTCATGATTTTGCATGGTTCGCTGATAAAGATTTTATCAAGCTTCACGATACTTTGCAGCTTTCATCCGGTAGAACGGTACAAGTGTATTCGTTCTTTACACCAAACGGAAAAGAAGTATGGAGACATAGCATTGAATTTTTAAAAGACGCGGTTCGAACAAGAAGTGAATGGCTCGGTGAATATCCATACGATGCGGTGACTGCAGTGGAAGCAAAGATGGGTTTTTCTGGTGGAATGGAATATCCAACGATCACTAGTATTTCCCCCACAAATTCAGAACAGGCGTTGGATGAAGTGATTGAACACGAGATTGGCCACAACTGGAATTACGGCATACTCGCCACAAACGAACGACTACACCCGTGGATGGATGAAGGAATGAATACTTATTTTGACAATCGTTACGAGCAATTAAAATATCCTGAAAATCGACTGGGGAAAAAAAATAATTTTCTTCGTTCGAAAGTACCTGAAAATTTAAGTGATCTTCTTTTCCGTACGTTGGTATCGCTTAGAAAGGACCAGCCCATTGAAACGCCATCAGCGGATTTCTCAGAAATAAATTATAACGAGGTTGGCTATTACAAGACTGGTCAGTGGATGAAACTGCTTGAAGATTATGTGGGCAAGACTTCATTCGATAATGCCCTGCATGAATATTACAATCGTTGGAAATTTAAACATCCTTATCCTCAAGATTTGAAGAGAGTAGTAGAAGATGTAAGCAATAAAAATGTTGATTCGGTTTTCGATCTTCTCTCTGAGAAAGGAACGCTTCAGGCAGCACACAAAAAAGAAATCAGCGTGAAGGCGATCGCGAGCTTTAAAGACACAGACAAATTCAGTTATATTTTTATCGCACCCTCTGTTGGATTGAATGCATACGATAAGTTAATGGTTGGAGGTCTCATACATAATTACACTTTACCAGAGCCAGCGCTGCATTTCTTTTTTGCGCCGATGTATGGAACAGGAAGTTCGAAGCTCACCGGCATTGGCAGAATCGGTTATAATATTATGAGTTATGGGCTTCTGAGAAAAACTGAAATCTCATTGAGCGGAGAAACATTTACCATGGGTGATTTTGTTGATTCCACCGGCAAGAAAAACTACCTGGGCTTTTCGAAAATTGTTCCTTCCATAAAAGTTGTTTTCAAAAATAAAGATGCATTAAGTACGGTGACGAAATCCATTCAATGGAAAACGTATTTCATACGTGAGACTGGTTTGCAGTTTCAAAGAGATACTGTCCGGCAGCTCGATATCATTTCTTATCCGAAGACAAATCGTTATCTGAACCAACTGAAATTTACGATCGATAACAAACGGGCTTTGTATCCTTACTCCGCATCGTTGCAAAGCGAACAGTCGGAAAATTTTATACGCCTGGCTTTCGACGGAAGCTATTACTTTAATTATGCAAAATCGGGTGGATTGAATGTGAGATTGTTTGCAGGAAAGTTCCTTTACCTGGGAGACAGAACGATTGAGAAAGAATTTGCAACAGACAGGTATCACTTAAATATGAGTGGCCCGAACGGCTATGAAGATTATACCTACTCTAATTATTTTTATGGAAGAACTGAGTTTCAAAAATTTCCTTCACAGCAGATAATGATAAGGGATGGTGGATTTAAAGTAAGAACAGATTTGCTTGCAAACAAAGTAGGGAAGACGGATGACTGGCTGGCAGCAGCTAATTTCTCAACAGATTTTCCTGCAAAATTAAATCCCTTGCAAGTGCTTCCGTTCAAGATCCCTTTGAAAATATTTTTGGATGCAGGAACCTATGCAGAAGCATGGAAAAGGGATGCACCAACAGGAAAATTTATTTATGATGCCGGCCTGCAAATCTCATTGGTG
>JBBSPT010000431.1:0-2833 GCA_038258515.1 Chitinophagales bacterium
AGTAAGCCCAACCAACACTATGCCGATGGAGTGCGATATTGCACTGGTATTCGAAACATTGTGGCCCTGGATTGGAATAGCCAGGCTAATGACCTTTACGCGGTTATGCACGGACGTGATGATCTCGATCGCTTATTTCCAGACTTATATACTGAAGACGAAAGAGTAAACTTACCCGCGGAAGAAATGTTGCGCATTAAAAAAGGAGACGATTTTGGATGGCCTTATTGCTACTATGATGGTCAGCAAAAACTAAAAGTGCAATCTCCCGAGTATGGCGGTGATGGGAAAAAGGTAGGGGATTGCGGTACAAAGAAAGATCCTATTTATGCGTTTCCGGCACACTGGGGTCCAAATGGATTAATGTTTTATACGGGTGATCAGTTTCCTGCAAAATATAAAAACGGAGCGTTCATCGCTTTCCATGGTTCGTGGAATAGGGCGCCGCAGGAGCAGGAAGGATATTCGGTCGTTTTCCTTCCTTTCAAAGACGGAATGCCGAGTGGTGACTATGAAATATTCGCTTCGGGATTTGAAGGGGCGAAGAAAACTCCTAATGAGGCTGCTCATCGTCCATGCGGACTGGCACAAGGCGCTGACGGTTCCTTATATATTTCTGACGATCAGCAGGGAAGAATTTGGAAGGTGTCCTACAAACAATAATTACTTTGCAAGTGGCTTTCGCTCACATTGCCTGCGTATTGTATTGAAAACTCAGGCTCTCTTAGGCATCGCAATCGGAGCAGGAATAGCAATACCAGTTTTCGTAAGAATTTTTCTTAGTGAAAATTCCTTCCTGTCCTCTTTCCTGGTATTGCATCGAGTTCATTGCTCCTCTGATCTCTTTTACAGCGATTGATTCCCCCTGTATGCAAACCGTATTTTCTGCCATAAAAAAATCTATGGCAGTGACGCCTTTTACTTTTGATAACGATTCCCTGATTGTCTCGGCGGAATTACCACACTTCAGACTTTTTACGATGATCCTGTGAGTCATTGTTTTTATTTTGATAAAAATGAACAGTCAGTTTGATTTTGTGAAGAGGTAAACGGAGTCAAGGTCGAAATATTTAGCAAAGGGTCAGACTTAATATTTCGTGTGGTGCAATACACTTTCAAATAGCGAAAATATTTTCCGTGCTTGAAATTATTTATGACTTTTATCAGTGGAGAGCATGATAGTTGTGATGCTGATAATTTCCGCACAGGAAATCCCGGCATTCGATCTAATCAACTTTTGAAAACCGGAAAGTATAAATGAAAGGATTCATGACCAGGCCATGAGAAAGTTCTGCAGTTGTGTTTCGTTCCACTTTCATGATCGCATGAGTATTATCCAGGAAGTTTAAATGAACCAATGCGCGGATCGATTTGTTTGAGCCGCCGCTTGATAATGTATCTCCGGATGTTCCCTTTCCCTGGTTATTTTTTTCAGAAATCTTGTAATACTGAGAACCAATAGAGACATCTTCCACAATTAGTTTCATCTCTCCGGACGGAACGCATGAATTACATCCCGCAAATGCATTGAAAACGCTCAGGAACGAAGTATCATTTGTCTTGTTGTAATAAAACTGAATAAAGCTTTTAACCATCACTTTGTTTTCATCAGCAGCTTCAATTTTGAGGTATCCATTCTTCGATGCTGCTGCCGGATCCACGCTGCTAAGTTTCCAGTCGCCGGCAAGAGATTCAGGCGAGTAATTTGATTTACGCGCCGGCCCGGAGTCTGGCCCAGGTTCAGAATTTTTTTCTTTCTTATTTTTTACAGTTGCCATCTTCCTGGCACTGAGTTCTGTCTGCCTTTCCACCTCCCCGCTTCGTGATTGAGGAGGTATGTCCAGAATTTCTGTAGTTAATGCCTTAGCTGTATCCTCAGCATTTTCTTTGGCGATAGTTTGAGTTTCATCAGTGCTTCTTTTATTGCCGGTATAAATAAAAAAAATGGTTGCCAATACTAAAAGAGCAATTATAGTTGCAACAATCCAGGCGTATTTTTTATAAAAGGATTTCGGCAATTCGGCCGCTGCCCGCGCTTCAAGGGGATTGACAGATTCGGCGTCGGCAGTCCCCTTAAGCTCGTTGATCAGCAAGCTTAGCCCGTTGTGGTAATTCTTTGTAAAATCTATATGCTGCAATCTCTGGAGGCGAAAAGGAGTTTTACTATCAACATGGATTACCGGTATTACCTTCTTGTTTTCCTGCAACGCATAATACACTTCATCGAGGACATTATTGGAGGAAACCGATTTTTCGGTTTCGATGAACAACAGGCAGTCACAGGTTTCCAGCGCCTTTTCAATTTCTAAATCCCATTCGGAGCCTGCGCGAATATCTTCCTGGTCGATCCAAATATCAAATCCTTCTTTTTTCAAATCCATTGCAAGCTTTATTGCAAAATCAGAGCCGTCAGCACGCGAGTAACTAAAGAAGATTTTTTTGATTTCCATAATTCAAATGATATATTGAATGTACAGTTAAATGACGAAAACCGGCAATGACTGCATGCGAAATATCAATGTGAAGAGCTTTATGTCAGGTCATGAGTTCTTTGGCGACATAGTTTTAAGGTTAAGTGATGCAGTCTAAAGACTGCATGACGGGAAATTATTTTGATCAGGAAATCAATTGCTTTTACAATTTAAATTTAAACAGAACCTGCGCAAGGGAAGTAACTTTCTCAATCCGGTTTTATCTTAAAAGGAAACTTAGATCATCGCCGGAATTGATTGCTGTTGTTAAAACGCGACTTTCACTCCCGCCGGCAGAAAACAATGTAGCAGCCTGGGAGCCGATGTATGTCAGAACAGATGATTTCAACTCGAGGGCTGTG
>JBBSPT010000432.1:0-2821 GCA_038258515.1 Chitinophagales bacterium
AATTTGTTGACGAAGATTAATTCAGGACTTTCGGGCTTGAGATGCTGGCGGGCAGGCCGTTTGATAAGTCAGATACGGTAAACGAAGTGGTAGTCAACGAAACGCTGATGCATAAAGTTGGTATAAAAAATCCCGCGGAAATGATCGGGAAAGAGATACAGATAAAAAACAAAAGCGATGCCTGGAAGAAAATTACGGGAGTAGTCAGGGATTTTAAAACAAACTCCCTGAGAGAAGAAGTTAAGCCACTTGCGCTTTCGGAAAGCAAGGCCGACTATGGCGTCACAGCAATAAAAGTGAACTCCAAGAATCTTCGGAAATCCAGGACTGAAATTGAAACCCTCTGGAACCAGTACTTTCCTGAGTATGCTTATATCAGCAGCTTTATGGACGAGAATATCGCGGATTTCTATAAGCAGGACGGGCAGCTTTCCCTACTTTATAAAATCTTTTCTTGCATCGCCATTTTCATTTCCTGTCTTGGGCTATACGGCCTGATTTCCTTCATGGCCATTCAGCGAAAAAAGGAGATAGGAATCAGGAAAGTGCTGGGAGCCTCTGTTGCAAACATCATTTATCTTTTTTCGAAAGAGTTTACGATTCTCATTTTCATCGGATTTATAATTGCAGCGCCGGTTGCCTGGTTCATGATGGATAGCTGGCTGCAAAATTTTGTATTTAGAATCAATTTGAATTGGACAATATTTGCCATAGCAATTCTCATATCGATAGTGGTGGCATGGCTGGCTGTGGGGTATAGATCGATAAAGGCAGCGATGGCTAATCCCGTCAAGAGTATACGGGTGGAATAGAAAAATCCTGCGTCAGATCAATTAAAAACATTTTTCATTTTCAATCATCAACAATAAAATATGTTCCAACTAAGAAATATTTACAAATGGGTGAACGCCGGAAGCAACCGGACTTTCATTCTTAAAGATATCAATCTCAATATCCGGCAGGGTGAATTTATTTCGATCATGGGACCTTCAGGATCGGGTAAATCGACCTTGTTAAATATCATGGGGATGCTGGATGAGGCCAATGAAGGAGAATACCTTTTCATGGAACAGGACGTACTCAAGCTCAAAGAGAAACAGCGTTCTGAACTTTATAAAAGCCACATTGGCTTTGTGTTCCAGGCCTATCACCTGATTGACGAACTGACTGTATATGAGAACATCGAAACGCCATTGATTTATCAGAATATAAAATCAGGAGAAAGAAAAGCCATGGTCGCAGATATGCTGGATCGGTTCCAAATCGTAGGCAAGAAAGATCTTTTTCCGACAAATCTTTCCGGCGGTCAGCAACAGTTAGTGGGTGTCGCAAGAGCGTTGATTGTGAAGCCAAAATTGATTTTAGCGGACGAACCGACCGGGAATCTGAATTCAAAACAAGGAGAGGAGATCATGAATATTTTCAAAGAGTTGAATGAAGAAGGCGTCACGATTGTGCAAGTGACCCATTCTGAAAAAAATGCGGCTTACGGTTCCAGGATTATTCACCTGCTCGATGGCAGAATTGAAAAGGAATCAGCAGGAAATAATCCGTTGAAGATTATAGAATGAAAAAAATTCTTAAACAAAAAATAATAATGTTGAAAGCATAACATCATGCTTCCAGGGAAGAACTGCGCTATTAAATATTTTGAAATGAAAACGATTTTACCTGTAGTTTTTTTTCTTGTCTCGGCCTTCGGAGCCGCTGCACAAAAAAAATTAGGATTGAAGGAAGCAATAGAAACGGGAATTGCTAACAACCTTATCGTTAACCAGGCTGAACTCCTCGTGCAGAAGGAAAATGTTGGACTAAGGCAATCGAAATTATCTATGTTGCCCGATCTGAATGTGAGCGCAAATCACGGAACCAACGAGGGGAGGAGCATTGACCCGTTTACGAATGGATTTGTGGATCAAAACGTGAACTATGCAAATTATGGAGCGGGCAGCAACCTGTTGCTATTTAATGGTGGTGCGCTGCAAAACCGGATCAGGTCAAACAAGCTTGGATATGATGCGTCACAGATGGAATTGCAGCAGGCAAAAGATAATCTTACGATCAATATTATCCTGGCATACCTTAATGTGCTAAGCGCCGCCGACATTCTTGAAAGCTCTCAGAGCCTTTCTGAGGTTACCGGAAAGCAGGTGGAAAGACTCGGTATTTTAAACCAGTCGGGAGCGATCGCGCCTTCAGAATATTATGATTTGAAAGGTCAACTGGCAAACGACCAGATCACGATCGTAGAGAATCGCAACAGCATGCAAATTGCCAAGCTCGACCTGGCGCAACTTATGAATGTGCCTTATGATAAAGAGCTCGAATTAGAACGACTTTCACTCGACAGTTTCAGTACGAATTATCCTGATGACCCCCGTGAAATTTACCAGTCAGCGCTCGGCAAGTTTGCTCAGGTTAAGGCTGTTCATCTCAGGGCTGAAAGCAACAGGAAAAATATCAGCGCTGTAAGGGGACAACTTTTTCCTACACTTTCGTTTTCCGCTAATATCAATACAAACTTTTCAAGCGCCGCCACTCAGTCTTTTCTTTCAAATGTCACAACGGTTCCGTCGGGCGATTTTGTTGATGTGAATGGATCGCAACTGCCGGTAATCACAAAACGAAATAATTTTGACACAAGAAAAATCGACTTTGGCGATCAACTGAATAATAATAAATTCACGACATTTAATCTTGGTCTTACGGTTCCTCTTTTTAATGGAAGCAGGGTGAGAAGCCAGGTAAAGCTTGCCGGGATTGATTTGAAAAATGCCGAATTGGTGGAGCAAAACACTAAAACCCAACTGCAACAATCGAT
>JBBSPT010000433.1:0-2806 GCA_038258515.1 Chitinophagales bacterium
ATAATCTTTCCGCTTCGTCAAACTTTTTTGAATCGAGATAGATATCCGGCTGAGCAAGACTATTTTCAAGCGTTTCCTTCTGCTTTTTCAATGGTTCAATTCTTTCCCCAAGTTGTTCAAATAACCTTTGAACCTTTTGAAGTTCTTTTTGGGATTCTTTACTTTGCGAATTATTGTTCGATTTTATTGATGAAACGGGAATGCTTTTTTTTTCTACGACCAGATCTTTCTTTTTCGTATTATTATTAATAAGCGCCTTCCTTTCTTGTTTCCAGGTTTCTAACTCTTCATAGGTGCCCACAAATTCTTTTATCTTATGATCTTCAATTTCCCATATTTTATTCGCAGTTTGATTCACAAAGTATCTGTCGTGACTCACAAGAATATAGCTCCCTTCATATTTGTTTAAAGCTTCAATCAGCAATTCTACCGAATGCATATCGAGATGGTTAGTAGGCTCGTCTAATAACAAAAAATTAGCCTTACTCACGATTGTTTTTGCCAGTGCAACTCTCGCCTTCTCGCCCCCACTTAATACTTTTATTTTTTTCTCCACTTCGTCTCCGCTGAACAAAAAACACCCGAGTAAACTTCTCAGCTCCAGTTCAGTTTTACCGCTGCCGCAGGTTTTCATTTCTTCAAGAACCGTATTATTTATGTTTAAGGCTTCTAACTGGTGTTGCGCATAAAAAGCATCTTTCACATTGTGTCCTTCTATTCGCTCACCGTCAAAAGTCTCAACTCCCGCTACCATTCTTAGCAGGGTTGATTTGCCTTTGCCGTTAGCACCGATCAAACCTATCTTATCTCCCCGGCTAATTTCAGCCTTCGCATTGTCTACAATCTTCACCTGGCCAAAATTCTTGGAAACATCTTTCAGTGTGCATAAAACCCGGCCTGGGGTTATGCCGACGGTAAAATTAATTTTCATGTTTGGCCTCTCAAGGTCAGTATTCTCTATGCGCTCGATTTTATCAAGGCGCTTCATAATGCTCTGCGCCTGTGCCGCTTTGGAAGCTTTTGCCTTGAATCTTTCTACAAATTTTTCCTGCTGGCGGATGTAATCCTGCTGATTTTCATATGCTCTTTTCTGCAGGTCAATTCGTTGCATCTTTTCATTGAGATAATAAGAATAGTTGCCGGAATAAAAATGAAGTTGCTGCTGATAAAGCTCCACAATCTTTGTCACCATTCTATCAAGAAAATACCGGTCATGCGATACGATCACCACAGAGCCACGATAATGTTGCAGGTACTTTTCCAGCCATTCAATTGAAGGGAGATCAAGATGGTTCGTAGGTTCATCAAGCAGCAATACATCAGGTTGCATCAAAATCATTTTGGCAAGAAGAACCCGCATTCTCCATCCACCACTGAACTCTTTATAAGGCCTGCCAAGGTCGGCATTTGGAAAACCCAATCCCTGGAGTATTTCTTCGGTTTTATGATGTATCTCATAGCCTCCAAGAATTTCAAGTTCATGCAGTTTATCGGCATACAGGTGGGCGAGTTGCTCGTCTGAATTTTTTTCCAGTTCTATTCCAATTCGCTCAATCTCTTTTTCCAGCAGCGTCACTTCTTCGAAAGCTCCAAGGGCTACCTGGAGAATTGAATCCTCCGTATCAAAACTTAAAAGATCCTGGTGGAGGAAGCCGATTGTTGTTTCCTTGCTTTTCTCGACCGTTCCGGCGGACGGCATAAACTGGCCAGTGAATAGTTTCAACAGCGTTGACTTCCCTGTTCCGTTGTATCCAATTAACCCGATCCTTTCATTGGGCTGAATATGCCACGTAGCATCTTCTACGATTGTTCTCGCACCAAATTCAAACGTAAGATTCTGTAGTCCTAATAACATCTTTTTCTGATAAGGCTGCAAAAATAATATTTTATGGCGCGGGCTGCTCCCATGAATTCTTTTTTATCAATAAATAAGGCTTTTTAAAGATTTGGTTCCCTCCGGGAGTTAATGTACTCTCCGGCTTTTCGAAGCTATATTTGCAAAAAATTTAATGCGATGAATTCGAAGAAGCCGTCTGAAAGCTTGGTGGTAATGACAGAACTTGTACTGCCAAACGACACCAATACTTTTGGCAATCTCATGGGAGGAAGACTTATGTATTGGATGGATATTGCAGCGGCGATGGCAGGAACAAAACATTGCAACGCACCGACAGTCACTGCTTCCGTGGACAATATTTCCTTTACGAATCCCATCAGGCTTGGTAACGTTGTTCACATTGAGGCCAAGTTAACGAGAGCTTTTAATACCAGCATGGAGATCCATTTAAATGTGTGGGGCGAAGACATCATTCAGCAATACAGATACAAAAGCAATGAAGCATATTATACTTTCGTAGCATTAGACTCCAATAGCAAACCGCGAATAGTGCCCCAGGTTGTCCCTGAAACCCCTGAAGAGATCGCACTTTTCGAAAGTGCTTTGAGGCGAAGGCAGTTAAGATTGATTTTAGGAGAAAAGATGAAACCTGGTGATGCGCTGGAATTGAAGGCGCTTTTTATGCAAACCTAATCACTGGTGACGCATAAATAGTTTAGCAACGATCTTAGCTCCGGGCAGGTTTACCTGTATCAGCTAATAAATGATGTTTGCTTTGCAACATAAACTTTTTGCTCTGTTCTATTGAGTCCATCACTTTTTCCAGAATAGTCTCCAGGCTTTCTTCATAGGTGAGCTCCAGCGGTTCCTTAAAACGTACCTGCAATAAAGTCCCCTTTTTTTTGAGCTTAAGTCCCTTTTTATTGAATGCCCGCCAAAATCCACTAATGACAACCGGAATCACAACCG
>JBBSPT010000434.1:0-2799 GCA_038258515.1 Chitinophagales bacterium
CGCCGCTGCCACTAAGCGATACATCGGAACCCATTTGCTCTACGGCCTCGTCAAACTCAGCTTTGCTTTTAGAAGTTGTTCCTTCACCAAGCATACTTCCCATGATCGAAAAGCCACCAGCTTTTTGTCCTTCACTAATGGGTCCCTGATCAATGAAGTAACTCGCCGTTACCTTGGGCAAATGATGATCTTCAACCACCAAAACGGTGATGCCATTGTCTAACTTATATGTAACGGGCGATCCAATCAAAATTGCAGGCGCCGGACCTGGCTTCGGCGCTTTGGTTCTGTCAATTTTTCCCTGGGCATTTGCTACAGGTGACATAAGAATGATAAGAAGTGCAATTAATAATTTTTTAATCATTTTACTTTCCAAAGAAAGTCGTTCGTTGATATTTTTCATTTCTATTCTTTAGAAGCTTTGGGTAAATAATAAATAACTACCCGCTGATCATTATTGAGGTATTTACGGGCAACATCCATAATCTCCTGGCGGGTTATTTTCCTATATTCATTCAATTCCTGGTTAATGAAACCGGTGTTTTTATACACCACAAAATTCTCCGAAAGGTTACCTGCTACATCAAGCATTTTTGTATTGTTGCTAACAAAAGCGTTTTCGTACTGATTCAACAACTTCTCATAATCGCTTTCACTGATGAGTGCTGTTTTTAACTTTTCAACCTCTGCATCGATATCTTTCAATAAAGTGTCGAGGGGTGTGTTATTATTTGGAAAAGCGTAGGCGATGTACACGCCATAATCCTCTAAAGGCATATTAAATGCTCCGACCTGCAATGCATTCTTTTTTTCGTCAACCATTTTTTTATACAATTTGGAACTTGCCCCTCCCGATAAATAAGTGGTAATCATATCCAGGACTTTCGCTTCATGAGTAGCTTTGCCGGGAATCCGGTAGCCGGTTGCGATAGCCGGTAGTTGAATATTTGCATCATAAGCTGTATCAATAATTTCATGGGTGAGAGGCTCCTCCCTAATGGTCGGTTGCACTACCGGGGCTCCCCTCGGAATATCGGAGAAATACTGAGCGACCAATCGCCTGGTGCTGTCAATATCAATGTCTCCGGCAATGCTCAAGACTGCATTGTTGGGAATGTAATATTTTTTGAAAAAATCTGTAAACTCATACAGCTTTGCGGAATCGAGATCTGCCATTGATCCAATCGGCATAAAACGGTAAGGATGAACTTTAAAAAGATTGCTAATTACAGCTTCCACCAGATGCCCATAAGGCCTGTTATCGTATCTTAATCTTTTTTCTTCTTTCACCACTTCGTTTTGCGTTTTCACGCCGATTTCATTTATTACAGGATGCATCATTCGCTCGCTTTCGAGCCACAGTCCCAATTTTAACTGGTTAGACGGGAAGACCTCATAATAGTAAGTACGGTCCTGTGAAGTGGTTGCATTATCGTAACCTCCATTGCTCGTGACATATTTCCCAAATTCCCCCCGATTGATATTTTCACTCCCTTCAAACAGGAGGTGCTCAAAAAAATGAGCAAACCCGGTGCGATGGGCTTCCTCGTTTTTCGATCCCACATGGTAGTACACAGTCACGGCAACTACCGGAGCTTTGCTATCCTTGTGCAGGATCACATGCAGTCCGTTTGGAAGATCGTATTCGGTAAAATCGATGTGTTGTGCACGTATGCCGAGAAAAGAAAGCAGGAAAGTACCTGTCAGGAAAATAATTCGTTTCATTGCCACAAATTTTGATTGTCGTTTGTTGGAGTCAACTGCCGCGAAGTTATCTTTTTTTCTATTTTGATAAAGTTAGCATTATGCAAAGGACTCATAGCCTGATGAGCGGAAAAGTCTGTTGAAAAGTAGTTAGTCTTTGAGCTGTCGTTAAAAATAAATTCCCACCTGCAGACGTTAAGACCTAACAAATCCTCTACTATGAAAAAACATTTCTCTGCAATTTGCTTCGCTTTGACACTAATCTTTTTTAATACTGCTGTGTCGATGGCCCAGGATAACAATCAAAAAGAAATTGCCCTGAACAGCGCAGCCGCGAAACAACGATCGACGGCCAGAAAATTTTCGATTCCTGATCCGGTGGGCTTCGTAAATGATTTTGAGAAAATATTTAGCCCGGTACAGCTTCGCATTCTGGATTCTACGATCGCCGACTTTTATAATAAAACGGGTGTTCAATTAGCCATCATCACCATTGACAGTTCCATGGTTACGCCTGAGCAGGTTGAAGATTTTACCACTGAAACTTTCAAAGCATGGGGATTGCAAGATGATGGGCGGTTTAATGGGATATTGATCTGCGTTTCAAACTCTTTCAAAAAATTAAGGATCTCGAACGGCCACGGAGTAGAACAGGTTCTATCAGATGCCGAAAGCAGGGTTCTTATCGAAACAAGTTTTCTGCCTTACCTGCAGGAGGACAAATATTATGAAGGCACATTAAAAGGATTGACTGCTGTTATGAACAAGGTCAAGTCTAAATAGAATAATCAATCCGCACCTTACTAAATCGTTTCAGGAATCTTTTCTCAACTTTGTTGTCTTTAAAACAGCGAGTTGACATGCTCAGGCGAAGAAGTCTTTCTTTAATTTCATTACTCATTCTGGTATGCTCCTGCGCTACAACGAAAAATGCAGGCGAAAGTAATATTCACAGTCTTAAATTTCTAAGCGAATTCGTCATCCCGTTTGATACCCAATTCCAGGGAACAAAGGTTGGAGGATTCTCAGGCATTGATTATGACGAAGAAAAAAATATTTACTACGTCATCAGTGACGACCGCTCTGACCGAAACC
>JBBSPT010000435.1:0-2784 GCA_038258515.1 Chitinophagales bacterium
ATTCCAAAGAAAAAAAGTATTCGTAAAAATGATTCAGCGCTGTTTCCACCTCGTGACCGTAACTCACCTTTAAGAGTTTATTAAAGAAAGCGTTCTCTAATGAGTTGTTCTTCGTATAGTGCTGTTTGAAAAAAGAAATAAAGTACAAAAGATCAGTATCATTGAAAGTACGGTGGCAAAACCCCTCGAGCTTTTTTAAATCTGTTTCCGTATGATGAATGCAAAATTCGTAGGGTGCATTGTCCATCCGCTGCATTAGGTCTCTGCATTTGCTGATGATCGTTTTCCGAATACCCCATGCGAAAATTGCAGCAAAGAAACCTGCTATCTCAATATCCTGTTTTTTTGAAAAAAGATGAGGAATGGAAACCGGGTCTTCCCGGATGAAGGAAGGATTGTTAAACTGGATTACTTTCTTATCAAGAAATTGTTTTAAATCCGCTGATTTCAAAGCATGATTTTGAAAATGAAGTGAAGCTGCCCTCTAACCAATTGCATTGTTGAGATCATCAATCAGGTCATCTGCGTCTTCTATTCCAACACTTAGTCTGATTAGAGAATTAACAACACCAGTCTTCAGTCTTTCTTCCAGGGGAATACTTGCGTGGGTCATGCTTGCCGGGTGCCCGATAAGACTTTCAACTCCTCCGAGACTTTCGGCCAGTGCAAATAATTTGGTGCTGGAAAGAACTTTTGATATTACTTCAGGGCGGCCATCTTTTAAAGTGAAACTCATCATCCCTCCAAAATCACGCATTTGTTTTTTTGCGATTTCATAATTTGGATGATCATCAAATCCACACCAGAAAACTTTTTCAACCTTCGGATTACTTTTTAGCCAGTGTGCAATCTTTGCACCGTTTTCACAATGACGTTGCATGCGTACATGAAGTGTTTTCAATCCCCTGAGAACTAAAAAGCAATCCTGCGGACCCGGAACAGCTCCTGTAGCATTTTGAATGAAAGATAATTTTTCCTGCAAAGATTTATCGTTCATTATAATGCAGCCAAGAACCACATCGCTATGCCCTCCCAA
Source organism: Chitinophagales bacterium (assembly GCA_038258515.1). Taxonomy (GTDB): domain Bacteria; phylum Bacteroidota; class Bacteroidia; order Chitinophagales; family Chitinophagaceae; genus Ginsengibacter. The sequence continues at coordinate 1,037 of JBBSPT010000435.1, forward strand.
ATATTTGGTGGCTGAATGAACTACCAGGTCCGCTCCAAAATCCAATGGATTTTGCAGGTACGGAGATGCAAATGTATTGTCCACGCATACCATAATATTTTGCTTCTTAGCAATGGTGGAAACTGCTTCAATATCCGTGATATTCATCATTGGATTTGTGGGCGTTTCAGTCCATATCAGCCTGGTATTTTCATTTATGTATTTCTTTATTTCATTTGCATCCTGCATGTTTATGAAATGAAATTTCACTCCGTACTTTTCAAATATTTTAGTGAACATCCTGTATGTTCCGCCATACATATCGTTTGCAGCGATCACTTCATCCCCAGGCGAAAGCAATTTGATCACCGCGTCCGTTGCGGCGCTGCCACTCCCGAAGCACAAGCCATACCTTCCATTTTCTGAAGCGGCCAATGCGGCCTGGAGTGCATCTCTTGTAGGGTTTTGTGTTCTTGCATACTCATAGCCCTTATGGTTGCCGGGGCTTTCCTGTACAAAAGTTGAAGTCTGATAAATGGGGGTCATGATTGATCCCGTAGAAGGATCGGGCGTTATCCCGGCGTGAATAAGTTTAGTCGCGAGTTTCAAGATAATGAACTGTTTTAAATCAGAAAGGAAAATAAGATGCCAGAAAAAATAAAAACCCGAAAGTGAAATCTTAAAACCTTATCGGTAGGCTCACTTTCACATCCTGCCAAAAAATATCCATATCCGCTCCCTGAGCTGTTTTATCAAATACAATAGTCATCGCTTCTGTCCTGTCGCATTTGCTCACGGGCAAATCCGTGCGCAGCACATCCATTGACTGATCGTATTTAAAGCTTCCCCAGGTATCGGTGTCCCTGTTTACAATTAAAGTCCATTTGTCAGGATAAGGAATCGCGTAAAGGGTATACCGTCCTTTCTTTATTTTTTTCCCGCCAATGTTCACGTCCCTGAAAAATTCAATTTCGGTTGCTTCATTGGCTCCAAGACGCCACACCTGGCCGAACTCCTGCAACTCTCCAAATATTTTACGACCGTTCAATTGCGGCCTGCTGTAAACAACCCTCATCACCGGCGGCTCTTTTGCCTTTTCCTGGATCTTAAGAATCGGGTAATTACCGGGAAAGTAACTCATGTCCATGGGCGATTTATCCATTGGAGGTAACTGTACGGAATTGCCCTGGGCAAATAATTGAAAACCTGTGAACAACAAAAAGAGCGAAAAAATTAATTTCATATGTTTCATAGTTTGCAAATATAGAGCAATTACCTACCTATAAGGTTGCTCGGGTCCATTTCAAATCGTCGCTTTTAAAGGTGCCTTTGCTAATTCAATAATTTTATTCCAGTCATTATTTTTTCTCACTACTCTCAGGTTAAGCATGTGTTGCGCACCCTGCCGACTCCATCTTTGTCCGGATTGTTTCATTCGTTTTTGTACCACTGTTCTATGAGCGGATTCGATTGCTCCGGAACCAATGATCCCGCATCCGATTTTTACATATTCCTGGTATTTCATCCGCTGTTGATTGGTGCTATAATAGTTGATTAGTTGATTGGCAATTTCACTATTTCTTCCTCTCCTTTTTATATTGCGTATTACTGTTTTTACTTCGCCCTTTAATAACCATTGTTTTTGTTTATCTGTCCATGACTTTTCTTTCGCTTTATCAATAAAAACACTCCTTGAAAATTCATGCAAATGCTCACAAACATGATAGTAATCTAAAATGGAAACTGCTCCGGAGAAAGCATCTTCTGTC
>JBBSPT010000436.1:0-2783 GCA_038258515.1 Chitinophagales bacterium
CGGTAACCGAGTTTACTTTTTCCTTTGAAGATACTTGCCGGCATTCGCGGAACATGAATATCATGAATGGCATAATATAGAAAAAATGGTTTCTTTTCTTTTACACTTTCATCAATAAATCCGATAGCTTTTGTATTAAATGTAAACCCGAGTTCTTCATCCGTCCATTCGGCACGTTTACCCCCTTTCATGTAGCCGATGCGCCCGATGCCATTTACAATATGCTGGTTGTGGCCTTGCATCCGGTCGTTTTTCATCTTCAGCATTTCGGGTTGGTCTTTACCTAACAATTCGCCTGCAAAAGGATGCTCGTAACTGACTTCAACCGGATCCAAAACATCTAATCCAATTATCATTTGGTTCTCCATAAAAACGGTTGGAGTACGGTCGGCAGTTGCAGGAAAAATAAAGGAATAATCAAATCCGATTTCTCTTGGGCCGGGAGACACTTCTTTGTTCCAGTTAATCGGAAATGTATTCCCTAAACCCAAATGCCATTTACCAACTGCTCCGGTTAAATAGCCTGCATGTTGAAAAACTTTAGGCAACGTTGTGATGTCGGTTGGAATGGTAAGGTTAGCATTTCCCGGTAAAATATTCGTTCCCTTTTTTCTCCAGGCATACCTCCCCGATAGTATAGAAAACCTTGATGGCGTGCAGGTAGAAGCAGTGCAATGTGCATCAGTAAACCGTAATCCATTTTGTGCAAGCCAGTCAATATGCGGCGTGGAAATAGCAGTTGCTCCGTAACAGCTTAAATCACCGTATCCTAAATCATCAGTGTAAAGAATTAACACGTTTGGCTTTTGCTGGGCCTTCAATTGTAATGTAGAGACGGTGATTAAGAATAATATAAAACGAAAAATTTTTTCATTTTACCTTCTGTTTAGAACGTGATTTCTTTCTGACCTGTCTTGTCAGCAGACAGGTTGCACGAACTATTTAATTCTAAATATAATTTTCTTAAAGGTATCTGTTTATGTAATAGTTCATTCGATCACGCTTTCTTTTTGATTTGTATGAAGCTTCCTGTAAAAAACCTTAACCAGCATAAAACCTTCTTGAGCGGACCGCCAATTGAGAAAATATTCACGATTTTCTTGTTGAAGATTGATTCCGGGCACGTATGGTTTATGGTTTCGAAATCGCTTACCTTTCGTGTATTCCTTTCCTGGAAAAATAGGATAAACTTTTATTCGCACACAGATATCATCATGCTAATTTATGTTTAGACCTAAACTGGCAGATACACTTAGAAACTATAATCAGCAACAATTTTTTAAGGACGTCGTTGCAGGGGTCATCGTGGGAATTGTCGCGCTGCCGCTGGCTATTGCGTTTGCGATTGCTTCAGGGGTATCGCCGGAAAAAGGATTGTTCACTGCTATCATAGCAGGCTTTGTAATTTCTGCTTTTGGAGGAAGTAAAGTACAGATCGGCGGACCTACCGGCGCATTTATCGTGATCGTCTATGGGATCGTGCAGCAGTATGGAGTTGATGGACTCTTGATCGCCACATTCATTGCAGGCATCATCCTGATGATCATGGGCTTTGCCAGGCTAGGAAGCGTCATTAAATACATTCCTCACCCTTTAATCGTAGGCTTTACAACCGGAATTGCCGTCATCATTTTTTCTTCCCAGATGAAAGATCTTTTTGGTTTAGAAATGGGTGCGGTGCCCGCAGATTTTGTCTCAAAATGGAACAGCTATTTTCATGGCTTGTCTTCCGTAAACTGGTCTGCTATTGCAATCGGCTTTGGGACAATTTTCATTATTGTTCTTTTTCCAAAAGTCACGCACGTGATCCCGGGTTCTCTCGTGGCCATTCTTGCGGCGACCATCGCTGTCCAATTTTTTAATCTTCCGGTTGATACGATCGGATCAAAGTTTGGGGATATTCCATCCTCTCTGCCGGCTCCAGCAATTCCGCATCTTAACTGGCAGATTATTCAGCACACAATCCGCCCTGCTTTTACCATTGCTCTTTTGGGAGGAATTGAAAGTCTCCTTTCTGCAGTAGTTGCAGATGGAATGATAGGCGGTAATCACCGGAGTGATATGGAACTCGTGGCGCAGGGTGGAGCGAATGTAGCATCGGCAATATTCGGAGGTATCCCTGCGACAGGTGCGATTGCAAGAACTGCGACGAATATTAAAAACGGTGGAAGAACTCCTGTGGCTGGAATTGTTCATGCAATAACCCTGTTGGTGATTATGTTGCTTGTCGGAAAATGGGCCAGGTTAATCCCAATGGCATGTCTTGCTGGCATTCTTGTGGTGGTGGCCTACAACATGAGTGAGTATGCAACTTTCATTCTCATTGCAAAAGGAAGCAGGAGCGATGCCGCAGTGCTGCTTACTACTTTCCTGCTCACAGTTTTAGTGGATCTCACAGTTGCCATTGAAATAGGGATGGTACTTGCCGTCTTTTTATTTATGAGAAAAATGATACAGATAAGCAATGTGAGCAACCTATTGACTGATGCGGATGAAAGCGATACCGGAGAAGACAGCCTTGCCATTAATAAATATAAAATTCCGCCCGGAATAGAAGTGTTCGAGCTCACGGGGCCGATGTTTTTTGGCGCAGCCTATAAATTTAAAGATGCCATAAAGCTGATCGAAAAGAGGCCAAAAGTTTTAATCGTGAGAATGCGGCATGTCCCCATAATAGATGCCACGGGATTAAACACTATCAACGATGTATTGCGAATGTGCTCACGCGAAAAAATGCAGTTGATCATAAGTGGAATACAACCACAGGTGCTGGAAGAATTTAA
>JBBSPT010000437.1:0-2769 GCA_038258515.1 Chitinophagales bacterium
AAATGATGAAATGTCACCTTTGTTTATGGCAGCGATCGAGGCAACTGAAGAAGCGATTATTAATTCGCTATTCGCTGCCACATCTGTCACCGGACGGAAAGGCCACCAGGCAGATGCCTTGCCGGTAGATAAAGTAATCCCTATTCTAAAAAAATACAACAGGATAACAAAATGAATCAGATGTATTCTATAATTAACGGAGAATTGGTTGCAGCAAATGAAGCCCACATTTTAGTTTCAGATCTTTCCATTCAACGGGGCTATGGCATCTTTGACTATTTAAGCGCCATCAATTACAAGCCTGTATTTTTAGACGATCATCTCGAGCGTTTCTATTCTTCCGCTGCGGAAATGGAGATGGCTGTTGGATATGAAAGAGCCGAACTCAAAAAATTAATACAACAACTCATTGATAAAAATAAGATTGCTGATTCAGGAATAAGGATCACTTTAACCGGCGGCTATTCGGAAGATGGTTATTCAGTCTCCAGGCCAAATTTATTATTGACACAGAACCCGCTCCATTTCAACAGGGAAGATTTTAATAAGGGCATCCGGCTTATCACTTATAAACACCAACGACAATTGCCGCAGGTAAAAACTATTGATTATCTAATGGCCATTCGTTTGCGTACTTTCATCAAAAAACAAAATGCAGATGAGGTTTTGTATCACGATCACAATGAAATTCGAGAGTGTCCCCGTGCTAATTTTTTTTTGATAACAAAAAACGAAGAAGTACTTACACCGGAAAAAAATATTTTAAGAGGAATAACCCGGAAAAAGATTCTTGGCTTTTCCGGAGTTGATACAAAGGAAGCAACTATCACGCTCGAAGAAATTTCAGGCTGCAAAGAAGCATTCATCTCAAGCACCACGAAAAATGTATTGCCCGTTTTGGAAATAGACGGTAATCAGATCGGGGACGGAAAGCCCGGAAAAATCACTCGTGAAATTTATGAGCAACTTCTTTCGATGAAGGGAAAGTGAGAGAATACAACCCTAAACCACATTTTTTCTTTGCAACTACTATCTTCCTCTTCCCTGGCTCCAGCTCCTCGTTCTCCTGAAACCACTGTGGGATGCGGGTCGGCGTGACATGGGATTTTTTTGCACTACGGGAGTTTGCACAAATTTCAATTCACTTGCATAAGGATGATCCTCAATTACCGGAATCGTTTGATCAATCAATTTATGAATATCTCGTAAAAACTGTCTTTCTTCCAAATCGCAAAATGACAATGCAGTTCCTGAAGCTCCGGCTCTGCCCGTACGGCCAATTCGATGCACATAAGTTTCCGGAATATTAGGCAATTCAAAATTTATTACATGGGTTAGATCGTCAACATCGATCCCTCTTGCAGCAATATCAGTTGCAACCAACACGCGAATTTTCCCATTCTTAAAATTGTTCAAGGCATTCTGCCTTGCAGATTGCGTCTTATTTCCATGAATAGCATCGGCCTTTATATTTGCCCGGTACAATTCTTTTGCAATTTTATCTGCGCCATATTTTGTTCTTGTAAATACAAGAGCGCTTTGAATTTTATCATCTTTTAAAAGATGAATCAATAACTGCTTCTTATCATTTTTCTCCACGAGATAAATGGACTGATCCACATTTTCTGCGGTAGAAGATACGGGTGTAACCTCTACCCGTATAGGATCTGTAAGGATGGAAGCGGATAGCCTGGAAATTTCGGGCGGCATCGTTGCCGAAAAAAACAAGGTCTGTCTTTTTTGAGGCAGACGGGCAATGATCTTTTTGACATCATTGATAAATCCCATATCCAGCATACGATCGGCTTCATCGAGCACAAACATTTTTATGTGCTGCAGATTTACATGACGTTGAGCTATCAGATCTAATAAGCGGCCTGGTGTGGCGATCAAAATATCAATACCGCGGCGCAATGCATTCGTTTGATGATATTGGGAAACCCCTCCAAAAATAACAGTATGTCTTATGCCTGTATGTTTTCCATAAGCCGCAAAGCTTTCATCGATTTGTATGGCGAGTTCTCTTGTTGGTGTAAGAATCAACGCCTTAATATCGTCATTGCGTACTTCATGATTTCTTTGCAGAAATAAATTTTGCAAAATAGGTATTGCGAAAGCAGCCGTTTTCCCTGTGCCTGTTTGTGCACAGCCTAAAAGATCCTTTCCTTTTAGTACGTCTGGTATTGCCTGCTCCTGGATAGGAGTGGGTGAAGTGTAGCCCTCTGCCTCCAGCGCCTTCAATATAGGCGCAATTAAATGCAATTCTTTAAAATTCAAAATGTTGTTGTTTTAATGTAAGTAATAACTTCCCGGAATCGAAACTGATAAACGAAAGTTGTTTTTCAAATATGCTCAGAACCTATGACTTGATGAGCTTTTACCGTGGGGAAGATTATCCAGTCTGCTAAGTAGGAGTATATAATTCTTTGCAAATATACAGCAATAAATGTTTCAGCGTGAATGAACAAGCATGTTAAAAAATTTGCTGCAAAGCTGCAAGACGTAAACGGGGATTGATGAAAGATGTTGTAATCGACTGCAATAAACCTAAAATAATTTATTTGCCCGGCGATCCTCACCAAAAGGTAAAACAGTGGCTATGACATTCTTGTACCGGGTAAATATTTGAGAAGGAAAAAATAAAAAAGCCATCCTGCAGGACAGCTTTTAGTTGCGAAGGGAGGGTTCGAACCTCCGACCTTCGGGTTATGAGCCCGACGAGCTACCGCTGCTCTACTTCGCGATTTTGAGTTGCAAAGTTAGGTTGAT
>JBBSPT010000438.1:0-2755 GCA_038258515.1 Chitinophagales bacterium
GCAAAATATTCAGCCTCTTCTTCTCACAGCTCAATCGGCCTTTACTCGTTTATCCAGGATCAACTGGCGAAAAGATGGTTTCTAACAGGAAGATATGACTATGCACAAAGGCCTTATAATAAAAAAATAGCCGAGCAGGCATTTTCACTGTCGGCCGGTTGGTATGCAACGGAATTTCAAAAAATAGAACTGGAAGCAAAATATACGGATGTGAATGTAGAGCCTAACTACGCCCAGGCCTGGCTTCGCTGGATCTTCGTGATCGGCGCTCATGGAGCACATACTTACTAAACAATAAATTAATTGATAAAATAAAAAATTATGAAAGTAAAATCACTTGCAATGATTAGCCTGCTGTCAACAATTTTTCTTGTGGCAAACGCAGGAAACATAAAGGTAGTTACCACAACTACCGACATGCAGAGCATAACTGAAATGATAGGGGGTGATAAAGTGTCCGTGATGGCAATTGCCAAGGGGTATCAAAATCCCCACTTTGTGGATCCTAAACCGAGCTACATTATCTCCCTTTCGAATGCAGACATGTTCGTGACCGTTGGTCTTGACCTGGAGATCGGATGGTCGCCGCAATTAATTGCCAGTTCCAGAAACTCAAAGATTCAAAAAGGTTCCGTCGGCTATGTAGACGCCTCCGTTTCTGTGGGGTTGCTGCAGGTACCTTCGACTTCCAATCGTGGCGCTGGAGACATTCATATTTATGGAAACCCGCATTATTGGCTCGATCCACTCAATGGTAAAGTGATCGGAAGGAATATTGCAAACGGATTGGAAAGAATCGATCCTGATAACAAAGCCTATTATGAAGCCAATCTCTTTAAATTTTTCAGAAAGATAGATGAGAAGATGGTAGAATGGCAAGCGAAGATGGCCCCCTACAAGGGAACGAAAATAATAGCCTATCACAATGAATGGGTTTATTTCGAAAGGAGATTTGGACTTGACATCGTTGATTTTATGGAGCCTAAACCCGGCATTCCTCCATCGCCATCACAGCTCGTAAAAGTGATAAAAGAGGTGAAAGCGAACAACATTAAAATTATCATTTCATCCCCTTACTTTACGACCTCTTCGTCTGATGTGGTAGCCAAACAAACCGGGATAAAAGAAGTGACAATGGCGACTTCGGTGGGAGCTTTTACCCCAATTAAAGATTATTTTGATCTCTTTGATTACGACATTGATCAAGTAATTTCAGCTCTGAAATAAATTTAAAAAAAATATAACTCAACGATTATGTTTGAAATGTTTCAACTTCCATTTATTGTACAAGCCTTTACGGCGGCAGTTATTACCGGAATTCTATTGGCCTATTTGGGCGTGCACGTTGTAGGCAGAGGAATTGTATTTGTGGACCTCGCCCTTGGGCAAATCTCGTCGTTGGGAGTTGCATTCGCTGCATTCATTGGCACCGGTCTCACTTCCATACCCCTCATCTTTACGCTTGCGGGAGCTCTGCTAATGTCCTTCATAAATATTCGTGACAAACGCCTGAAACAGGAAGCAATCATTGGAATACTTTATGCATTTGCATCTGCACTGACGGTCCTGCTTATTTCTAAAACTGCCCATGGTGATTCGGATATACAGGAAGTTTTATTTGGAAATATTTTATCGGTGACGTGGAACCAGATCGGGATTACGGGTATTGTCTTTGGCGTTATTTTATTAGTCCAATTTATTTTCTTTAAAAAATTCTTCGCCCTGACAGAATCATTTGAGCACGGGGTCAATCACCTCGTCGGCATCTTCAATATTTGGAATTTCCTGTTTTATATTTCTATCGGGCTTGCTATCGTGTTTGCCGTAAGAATAAATGGTGTCATTCCTGTTTTTTCCTATCTCATCATCCCTTCCGTAAGTGCGATCATGATCACAAAGAATAAAACATTGGTACTGGTGATAGCCCTGATCATAAGTATTCTGGGAGGCTTTTTTGGGCTCAACTTTTCTTTTCATTTCGATTTTCCCGCCGGACCGTCAATCGTTGTGGTACTTAGTATAATCTTTCTTCTTGCAGCGATCTACAAAATATTCAGCAGCCTGGGAAATAAAAAGAGAGATACCGGCGCAATGAGTACCTAAGGCGCAAATCCAAAAATGAGTAAATTCAGCAGATAGAAAGTCAGGACAGATTTTTACACGGTTTAGACTACTGATCAAAAACTACAGTTTCTTCTGTATCATATCTTGGATTGTACCGCACAAAAAATCTTATATAGACAACCCTGCTCAACCGCATCAGCCAGGGTTGAAGGACGATAAGCAAAACAGCATTGAAAACCAGCCAGGCAAAAATCCGGTTGTCATCAACCGAAATGCCTATAATAATCCACCATAAAATGAAAGTGAACATTGAAATCACGACAGCCAATCCATAACTCACGTAACCTGTTCCATACCAAAATCCGGGCTCAAGATCAAATTTTTGGCGACACACAGGGCATCGATCTTCCATATCAAGAATGTAGGTAAGACTGAGCTTCCCGTAAGGGTTTCCATGCTTGAACATACTGCCCCGCCGACATCTCGGACACCGCATCTTCAGCATACTCAGGAAATAATCCGGCGCAGGTTTCGGTTGCTCTACGATCATTTCGCAAAGGTAATTAAAGAAAAAATAATTTGTAGCTGGGGGAAACCTCGAATGAAAGTTGCTTGACAAATTCAAACTTTTGGTTTAATTAAAAATGATTAACCGAGTACCGGCTGACTTGAAGCAAGTTTCTTTCGCTCA
>JBBSPT010000439.1:0-2744 GCA_038258515.1 Chitinophagales bacterium
CCCATTCCACTCTTCCCCATTTGGCGCAGCCCACATATACTTTTGCATTTTTATTTTTTCTGCCGCTTAAAATGTTTTTATTGAATGCAGGTTCGCGGGGAAGACTGAAATCAACGCTATTTAATTTCTCCGGCTCAACACGTCCAAATTCCATAGAAAAAGTTTCTTCTAAGTTAAAAAGGAATGATCAATTAGTGTATTTGGATGTGTGACTGTATAAGTGTCTCCCTAAATATTTTGTGGGTCGAAGGATAGGCTGTAGTTCTTGTTTACATCATTCCGCGAAGAACGAACTCTCAAACGTCCATCCCGGCACAACACCTGTTCATTTTCGGACACTTTTGAACTTCTTTAATCAAACACCTTACCAGCAAGGGTTTTCATATTAGCACAACCATTGAAGCCCTTGTTAGTGCTACTACTGCCCGGCCGCGTACCTCTTTTTTGATCTGCGGTTGCCTTGTTTCACAATAGGGGAACTACACGAAATCAGAATTGAAAATAAATAAATGCGTCACCGCTCTTTTGACTAATGATTATAGCAATAATCATTATCGCCCAAACTAAGGAAACAACCCACCATTTAGTATTCCGGGCTACCTGTAACACGCTTTTATTTCGCATACGCCAGTGTATAAGCACCATTAAAGTAATAACGACGGTAACTATTATAATATCCAGTGTTGACAGTAAGGCGGCCCCATAATTTGCCTGCCCAAACATGGATTTCAGCATTCGCTTTGCAATAGAAAAATCGGTTGCCCTGAAGAAAACCCATGTTACATTTACAAGGAAAAATGTGAAAATTGCCAGGAAGAAATTATTGAGGGTATTACTTTTAAAAAATGGTATTAAAGAGGCACGCTTGATATTAATATTCTTTTCTATTTCCCCGGGTACTTTCACAAATCGTCCCATTATAAATTTCTCCACACAAAGATAGCTGCCATGCAGCGCCCCCCAAACCACAAAGGTCCAGGAAGCGCCATGCCAAAGGCCTCCCAGCAGCATGGTGATCATTAAATTAATATAAGTTTTCACCTCACCTTTCCTGTTTCCTCCTAATGGAATGTATAAATAATCCCTGAGCCAACTTGATAGCGTGATGTGCCATCTTCGCCAAAAATCTGAGAAACCAACAGCTGCATAAGGATACCGGAAATTTTCAGGCAAAACGAAACCAAGACACATAGCCACACCAATTGCACAGGTCGAGTATCCCGCAAAGTCGAAGAAAATTTGTCCTGAAAAGGCCAATACGCCCATCCATGCATCAAGCGCCAGCAAGGGGCGGCTAAAATCAAACACTGTATCTGCCGGTGATGCCATCAGGGTATCGGCCAACACTACTTTCATAAATAAGCCCAGCGAAAGCAAAAATAATCCCTGCATCATCTGCTGTTGTGTGGCTTTGTGGGGAGTTTCAAATTGCGGTACCAGCTGAGGTGGCCGCACAATAGGCCCCGCAACAAGGTGTGGAAAGAAAGATACGAACAGGGAAAAGTCAAGCATTGATTTTACGGGCTTGCTTTTTCGTTTATACATATCAATTGTGTAACATAACGTGGTGAACGTATAAAAAGAAATACCTGCGGGCAAAATGATGTCGGGCTTTGCAGGATGGAAATCAATTCCAATAAGATTGACAAGGTCTACAAAATTCTCCAGCAAAAAACTCCCGTATTTGAAAAAGCAAAGCATTCCGAGGTTGCCGGTAAGGCTTATAACCAGCAGGAGTTTTTTTCTGTATTTATTTTGCTCCAGGTACAGGGCACGGCCTACGAAAAAATCAACTATCGTTGAAAGCCAAAGAAGTAAAATAAACGGAGGATTCCATGCTGCATAAAAAATATAGCTTGCCAGGAGCAGATTTACCTTTTTAACTTTCCATGGAAAAGGAAGGTTATGCAAAACCAGCATGATGATAAAAAAAACTATGAATGTGTATGAGTTGAAGATCATGAGCTCAGCGTTATTTAAAAAAATTTAAATCCTTTTCGTTTGTCAGCAACTTAATTAAATGTTTGGTATAGGTTATAGCATCGGAAGGCCTTAGATGAGATCCTTCCGGACAAACGAAGTTTGCAGTCTCCGGGTAATCTGAGTAATAAAACCCCGGGGTGTGCGTGTATTTCAGTAAACGATCCCAATACAGCGCCCGTGGATAATCCTGCATTTCTCTTGCCAGGTGAGGACCACTTGACGGGGGTCTGATAAACACAACGACACCGCCCCGGGCCCGAATTTTTTCAATAGCTGTTTTAATTTCTTTAAGATAAGTCTCCAGGGTGTCACCACTTATGGCAACGCTCGTATTCCTGGAGTTAGTCGTGGCCCAAGTTTCAAATTTCTTGTTTTGCATTGCTGTATCAACCAAAAACATCGGTGTAAATATTGACTGACGTGCATCGTTCGATGTCCAGAATTCCTTCGGTTGTGCCTGCCGGTCGGGAACGCCAGCTCTGTTGGGTATTTTTAATTCTTTTAACAGGACGTCCATTCCAAACTTACCTTCTTCCAGGAAAACAAGTTTCGATTCAAGGAAGTTATTGATCGTTGAACTGGCTTCCTGTGCCAATGTTTCGTCGCGGAAATATTCTAATGCCTCTCTTGCCATTTTTTCCATTCGTACACTATCAATCTCAAAGAATTGAGGTTCGGTGACATCCACGATTACCTTTCCCCTAAACCTCTCATCTCCTGCCAGGTCGTGCAATATGGGCCGGGGTGATGTACCTACCACG
>JBBSPT010000440.1:0-2740 GCA_038258515.1 Chitinophagales bacterium
TCCTCTGCATTTACATTTGGCACAGATGTTCTCCAATAAACATCCAGCTTTCCTACCTGTTTCACTTTCCTGGTTGTATTGCTGTATAACAGGATCTCTCCGCGCCGCTGAATCACCAGAACGTCAAGGTTTGGCAAAACAGCCAGTTCGGTCGGTTCAAAGAATTCACCTTGTGACAACATCGTCTTTACAAACCTGTTTTCTTCCGGAACCGGCAGCGTCTTAGCCTTACTGTAGTCCAAAGACTTGTTGTCACCCATGGCATATTCAATTCCTCCCAGCAAATGTTTTAAAAACAAAGGCTCCGTATATGATTCTTCCGTGTGGCCCAAAGCCGTATAGAAAGCCCGCCCGCCATCATAATCGTGATACCAGGAAACGGGATGATTGGCACCGTTAGTTCCGCCTGTGTAAGTGTTTTCATCTATGGTAATAAGAACGTGAACATCCTTATTTAATTTTTTGAAATTGTACCATTCGTCTGTTCTTTTCCAAACCGCAGGCAAGCCTTTGGTGGCTGGAAAAGTGGAATCAACAATATGAAGGTCTGCTTCCTGCCACTTATCCGGATGTCCGTTAAAATATCCTCCAACAAGCCTGCCATACCAACCCCAGTCCTGCTCCGCATCAGACGCCGCATGTATTCCTACATACCCACCGCCGCTCTGTATGTATCGTTCAAATGCTGCTTCCTGGTAATTGTTTAACAGGCTGCCTGAATTGTCTGCAGTATTCAAAAAAATAACAGCAGAATAGTTTTTCAACGAGTCTTCATTGAAATAATCCGCATTAGTTGTTGTATCCACTTTAAAACTGTTTTCCGCACCAAGCTTTTCTATCGCTGCTATACCATTTGGAATAGAAGAATGAAAGAAGTAGGTGTTCTTTGAAAAAACAAGAACACGAGGCACACTATCCTTTTGATTACAAGATGAAATCCCAAAAATGGTGATGATAGTGATTGCAGCGAGGATGGATTTTAAACAGAGAGTCTTGTTGAAGCCTTTAGAAATTTTCATTGTCAGAGAAGCAATTTTGCATTAAAAATTTTGAGAGTAGTTGACCGCAGGAAGGAACCGTAAGATCAACCCTGGATAAAATAAAGGTATTTCAAAAATGAACATTATAATCAGAAGTCGAAAATGAAAGGTCATTTTTTATTGAGTTGGAGGTTGTCAGTGCCGTTTAGCCGTGGATGAACAAAATTAATATCGTGTGCGCTTGATATTATCTGAACCCTTAGCTTTGTTCAAAACAACTGCTATGATTCAAACGTTCAAATTTCAAAAGAAATTTAATTTCTTTCTTGTTATCGCATTTTCAGTAATCTTTGTTTCGTGCGGTTCTACACGCAACAGCGTTAGCGTAGAGGAAGGCTGGGAGTTGCTGGGCGAGACCAAAGCCGGATTCATCCGGGAAACTGATGTAATCAATGTTTCAAGCAAAAACCAATTTACAGCGATTCGCTTTAAAGTGGAAAATGCTGAAATAAAGTTGAGCGACCTGGATGTCTACTTTGAAAACGGCGACAAACTTTCACCCGCCCTCGATGTGAATATTCCTGCGGGCCAGGAAAGCCGCCTGATAGAACTAACCTCCGAAGGCCGTGGCATTTCAAAAATTGAGTTCAAGTATCGTACAATTGGTAGTATTATAAAGAAGAAAGCCAACATTTTAATTTTCGGAAAGAGATTCAGGTCTGGCTATTAGAATTTCAGGCTGAATAACATTCTTCGAAATTGATCATCCCGGAAAGCAGCAACTGCAGGATCCTGAGTCAATTTCGGAATCGATACTTTTGAGTTTTTCCTGATTTAAACAATAATCTTTTGAAAAAATTTTTCCGGCAATTTTTTGAGCTGATCTTTTGGATAGCTGGCTTGTTCTTGCTTTCTGTAATGAATCCGGAATCGCAGGCATATTATTCAATCTGTGTTTTCAAATTTTTAGGAATTCCTTTTTGCCCCGGCTGTGGAATCGGTCATTCAATATCTTATCTTTTCCACGGAGAGTTCAAACAATCTTTTGCGGCGCATCCGTTGGGAGGTTTTGCTGTGGTTGTAATTATTCACCGGATTTATCAACTTGCATATTTGAAAATATTTTCCAGGCCAATAAATTACTCATCATGGCAGATTCAATCTACTCCGGGGGCGTAAACCCGGTTCTCCTAAAATTTCTTTACGATGTAACTCCGGAGGAGTTGATTACGATCAACTCCCACACAAAGGGCTTTGCAGATGATGAACTCGCGAATTTTTGTATGATCTATCGCTCCAAGAGAAAAGATCCTCAAACAATTTTGCTATTGTGCCTTCTCGGACTGGTGTTCGTTGCCGGCATTCACAGGTTTGTCATAGGGCACACCGGGTTGGGAATTCTGTATTTTTTCACCGCAGGGTTGTGCTGGATAGGCACGATCGTGGATGCCATTCATCATAAAGACCTTGCACTGGAGTACAATGCCAAAATGATAACCGAAACTTTATCAATGCTGAATATGATTCGACGTTGATAGTGATTTTTTATTTTAAAACAGCGCAACGATGCCAGTAGAAAAACTAATATCCGCCGGAACAATGGATGAGTTATGGCCTCAGATCACAAGCGAAATAGATAACAACAATCCTGCATATTCCTTCATCATAAATTATGAAAGCAGGAAAATTTTTTTGGAAATCGATATAGATCCGGGAGGAGGGTTTGAGGGAGGTTATCAATTTACCAAAATAAAAAGCCA
>JBBSPT010000441.1:0-2733 GCA_038258515.1 Chitinophagales bacterium
ACTCGTGCGTAACTGCTTGTGGAAATCCACTCCATTTGTGAATCTTCCACTTCTTCCAAAGAACTTCCAACCCCTCAACAACAGGCAATTTTGGAATAGCGAAGACGACGCACTTACCGCTGTTGTTACTGATATCTATCAGTCCATCAATGCATTTTCCGAGTACGCAGAATCGCACTCAACTTCAGCAGGACAACAAGATTCAAAAATCGTTTCACCAAAACCAAACGTTGCAGAAGCTAATTTGGGAAATACGACAGAGGTCGAAAAGAATCGTCAAAATTTTGTAAATCCTGAAACAGTGATTTCTCCGAAAGAACCTCCGAAGAAATCCGCAGTGCCATTAGAGGAAAACTGGCGACGTCAATACTACACTAATGTAATTTGGAAACGAGGAGCCGCTTTTTTCCTGGATAATTTTTTGGTTCTCTTTCCGGCATACATTCTTCCTTTCATTTTTGCCGGAGTTATTTTAGGCGTTACGGGCAGGGAAGAACTCACGGAAGATGAGATAACTGGTTGGATGATCATCGCTTTTATATTCTACTTCGTGGTATGCGCAGCAATGGAGTCTTCGAAGTGGCGTGGTACTTTTGGCAAGCGAATCATGAAACTGCAAATCACCGACAGGGAAGGTCATCCCATTTCTTTTTTCAGAGCTTTTTGGAGAAATATTGTCAGAGCGCTGGTGGGCTACTCTTATTTTTTGGTGCTGCCTTTGATCATTCAATATTTTAGTTTCAAAAACACAAAAAAATTATTCCACGATCAACTTTCAAATACGGTCATCGGCGAAAAACTAAAAAAATAGTGAGAGTCGCCATCTTAGATACCATTCAAAAACGTACTTAATTTTTGTCTCCGCTAACGATCCACCGGTTTAATGAATTCCATTTTCCCTCGAGTACAATCTTGTAAAAAGGAGAAGGAAAATTTGGCAAATCAATGATGGCGCTGCCGGTCTTCAGCGGAACTGTTTTTATTAACTTGTAGCTATCGTTAATTCCTTTTTGAAAATCGTTGGAAGAGGATAAAAATATTTTTGCCCTACCAGATTTATCAACAGGAGTCCACTTTATAATTGCTTTTCCGTTGCTGACATCGGCAGTTAAATCCATTAGCGAAAGATCTCCAATTAATGGAACTCCGTCGACTTCGCGTGAAATACCAGGGGCTAAGTTTATGTTCATAAATCGTGCTATTGTTGGCATGATGTCAACAATCGAACTTTTATTTTCTTTGAACCGGATGTTAGTACCGGGGGCGTTCGTGAAAATCCATCCGGCCCTTTCCCGGTCACTTTGTCCTCCATGGCCTTTGCCAGTTTTTGCATCCCGTCCATGATCAGTAGTCACAATCACGAGCCATTCTTCATTGTAATTCTGCTGTCTTAAAAGTATCGATCTCCAAATTCGACCTACCTCTTCATCAGCCATTGCCACGGCATTGTAAAACTCCGGGCTGTCACCAAACCTGTGCGCCATATCATCGGTATACTGAAGATAAACCCAGGTAAGATCAGGAGCGAAAGTCAGCACATTCTGGGCTGCTTCATCTGCAATTTTCCTGTCAATGAAGTGCATAAAATTATCATCCTTGTCGTGCGGGAATTTCACAGTGTCAAGCTCCAGCCCGTCCAGATGATAGTCAAACTGAAGATTGCCTGCTGCGGAAATTCCTTCACCGGCGAGCTTCGTACGATTGTCCTGCCAGGATGAGAAAATTGCAATTTTCTTTGCAGGATATTCTTCTTTCAACAGTCTAAAAATTGTTGGATAATTATAGTTTGGATCTTTGATGTCATTGTCCCAAACATTGTGCTTGTTTGCCCAGGTACCGGTAAGCACACTGTTATAGCCGACCGCCGAAATTGTTGGCGTTTCAGAGTAGCCTTCCCGTTCACCTCCCACAACGGCCCTTGAATATCCACCTGCATTTGAGATTGCTTGTAAATTAGGCAAATCTGCTTTTTCAATTACGTCAGCGGGTATCCCATCAAGAATGATAAAAATTGCCTTTTTTTTAATGACCTGGGAAATCAACGATTTGCCCGGCAAAAGAAAACAAAACACTAAGAGAAAGGATACAATTCGCATCTATCAAAATTTTCAGAAAGTTAATCAGATTGAACAATATCACAACACGCAAACGATTTAAATCTATCGTCTTTTTTTACTGATTGTATCTCTCCATTGAAAAAGCTCAGGAAACTTTTTTGCCATCGCCTCTTGATTTGCTTTTATCAATTTTAAGGCCGCGTTTTCAAATGACCGTTGCATACCGCTTGCTGGCGCGATGTCCACTGGTTTTCCAAGCGGCGTCTGTACATTGATTTGAAAGGGTGGAAGGGGTGGAGGTTCAGTTTGAATGTCAGTGTTCAAAGCGCTACTAAGGCTTTTAATTCCGGCTTTCCTCCGAAGCGAAACGTTGGGCGAGTAATGTTTTCCCGGTGTAAATATTTCAGCCAACATCTGAAGCACGGACGTGTGATCGTATAAATCGTGACTCACTGAACCTGCCTCTGTGAAAGGAGAAATAATAATGCCCGGGATCCTGGGTCCTAGACTTTCAAAGGCAAATGGATTTTTTTTCCCCCTGGTCTTGTAAGGAATTGGAGGTGGTGGTACATGATCGTAAAACCCTCCGTGCTCATCGTAATATAGAACCATTACGGAGCTTTCCCAGATCTCTTTATTCGCAGTCACAGCTTCGTAAGTTCTTCTTAAAAAATCT
>JBBSPT010000442.1:0-2723 GCA_038258515.1 Chitinophagales bacterium
AATAGTGTCGCCCATGTATTTGGTGAGGTTTTTCAAACTGCCTGCTTGCAGAAAAAATTTGTAATTGTCGTGAACGGGGTATCCGACAGAAATCGCAGGTTCCGACACGGGTATGGGATGGGGGACACCGAAGGCAGATCCTAACGCTGAATAAAAATCAAATGCATCCATTTGAAAGAAGGCGCCATTGTGATGCCAGTCATCACCAATAAACCAATTGGTAACAGGAGCCTGTGGACTTACGGCTTTCAATGCCGGGTGATTGCTTGCAGCAGCCATGGTCGAATAAAACCCCGGATAGGAGATTCCAAAGACACCAACCTTCCCATTGTTGTTAGCAATATTTTTTACAAGCCAGTCAATCGTATCATAGGAATCACTTGCTTCATCTATCTCTTTGCCTTTCTTGTTTGCATTGAATGGTCTGACATTTTCAAATACACCTTCACTCATCCATCGGCCTCGCACATCCTGCGTCACTATTACGTAACCTTCTTTAAAATATTCTTTTTGATAGCTGTCCCAATAATTTTTATAATTACCAGTTCCATAGGGACGGCAGGAATAGGGTGTTCTGGAAATTAAAATGGGGTGCGATTCACTATTATCCTTAGGACTATAAACCGCAGTGAATAACCGGACACCATCCCGCATCGGGATATAAATTTCCTTTTTGATGTAGTTGTCCCTGATCCACGCTGAATCAATATTTTGTGAGTTTGCAGTAATGGATGCTACAATGAATAGAAAAACAAATAATTTTTTCATGACACTAATTTGAATCAGAATAAAAAGTTAAGGTACGGAAGCCGCGGGAAAATAATTTTATTAAGGGAAAATTTGTGCATTAACGAGGTGACGTGGCCGCATTCCTTCACGGGTTGTAACCTCCTCCGCGACGATCACGATAATTTGTTGCTATTAAATTGAGCCGACCAGGTTTTGCGAAAATCTTTCTTCACCTTTCAAATCGACGCCATGACAAGAAGGGCAGGAGCTCATCACAAGATATCTTCCAATAGCAACTTTTGTGGGATCATGAAGTATGTATTTTCGTTAGTGTTAGGTTTTATCATAAGTACAATTAGAGAAAACACACCTTGCATTGATAACTGATCTTTTATTAATGCCTTCCTTATTAATCTCGTCTGGTCTGTTTTTTTATTTCTGATTAAATTTGGCACAAGAAAATACCGCTCCAAAATATTTTTGTCTACCTTGATGAATCGAATTAATTTTTGATATTTTACCATCTTGCACTTTTCATAATGAGAGGAATATCGATCATTGTATGCTGCTTCAACAGTACCAAAAGACTTGAGCCTACTCTGACCCACCTCGCCAATCAAAAAAATATTCCGCTATCTGAATGGGAAGTAATTGTCGTGGACAATGCCTCCACGGATGCAACGGCTGAATTTAGTTTGCAGACATGGGAAGCAATTTCGGGAGGAAAGCCTGAGTTCAGGGTATTGAAAGAAGAAACACCGGGCTTGTCACATGCAAGAAAAAAGGGAATCGCTGCGGCCCGCTTCCAGTACGTTTTGTTTTGTGATGACGACAACTGGCTTGATGAAAATTATCTAAGCCTTGCCTTGGAAATTCTAAACTCATCATCAAAAGTTGGTGTGCTGGGAGGATATGGATTTCCTGTATTTGAAAATGAAGAGCCTCCGTACTTTTGGGTCAATCAGTATCATGCTCTTGCTGTTGGTAAACAAAACAAGGTAGAAGGAGATATTACAGAGACAGTTAAGCCGGTCGTTTACGGAGCGGCGATGATTGTCAACCGCGAAGCCTTCGAGGTTTTAGAAAAGAAATTTAAGTTTCAGTTTCAGCTATCGGACAGGGTTGGAAATACCCTCAGCAGTAGCGGCGATTATGAACTTTGCTTAGCGATCCGGAAGGCAGGTTACAGGATATTTTATTATAGTGAATTAAAATTTATGCACTTTATTCCTGCTAACAGGACAACTTTGAAATATTATAAAAATCTCTTTTTTAATTTTGGAATTTCCTTTGCAGTGATGCATGTTTACCGGGTGAACAAAGCAAACATCAACAGTCTCAAAAACGACTACCGATATATTTGTTTAAGATGTCTGAAAAATATTTTGGTTGTGAACACAAAGCTTTTATTTGGAGGTTATTATTTTGGAATGAATCAATACAAACAAATTGATAATGTTCACCAACTTTACAACAACCTTGGCATACTTCGCACTTCATTAAAAATAAAAAATAACTTCAGGGAAAAATTCTTCGACTCTCCTTTGTTTGATCAACAGGAATGACAGGAAAAATTTATTTATGAATAGGTTAAAAATCCTGGTTTTTTTTCTGTCGTTTGGCGTGCTGACAATCACGAATGCGCAAAATAAAAACATTAAAAAGATCAGCCAACAGTGGATACAATATTACTCTCAAACAAAGATTTCAGAAAAATGGATATGGTCTGCAGATGCCGGTTTTCGATACAATAAAATATTAAACGACCCCGCACAATACATTCTGCGAACTGGCTTGAATTACGGGCTGAACAAACATATGAAAGTTGCGGTCGGATTCGCTCATCTTGGGTTTTATAGTTCCCAAAAATTAAGTAAAGTAGAATGCCGGCCCTACCAGGAATTTGCCATCCATGATACATACCAGCACCTTGCAATTTCTCATCGCTTCAGGATAGAGGAAAGATTTTTTAACCAAGTTACTGGCGGGAATTC
>JBBSPT010000443.1:0-2723 GCA_038258515.1 Chitinophagales bacterium
GAAATATTTCTGAGCCTTTGGATCGTAATTTTTGTCACGCTCGGTATTTACCTTCTTGGGTTTATAAAGTTTCATCATGACGATACGCTCCCCAAGAATGATTTTGATCTTCCGTATCTAAGTATTCCGAGATTGTTTTTTGCTATGTCATCGTTGGCTTTTGCAATCTATATGTTTCCGGGTCTATGGGGAGCGCCGCTCAAAGGAATCAGCGCTTTCGTGCCGCCGATGGGGACACAGGACTTTACTTCGTCTTCCATTAATAATGTTTCTCTTCCGGGTAATACTGCAACAATTGGCGATGCTCCTCATCCAACAAAATATTATGAGAAGATGAGGATCTATGAACCGGAGGTAGTTACAAAATACGGAATGCAGATCTATTACGATTATGACGAAGCGCTTGCTGCTGCGCGAAAGTTGAACAAACCTTTAATGCTGGATTTTACTGGAATCAATTGTGTAAACTGCCGCAAAATGGAAGGACAGGTTTGGAGTGACCCTGCTGTGATGAAGCGATTGAAAGAAGATTTTGTAATAGTATCCTTATACATCGATGTTCACAATGTGGATCTTCAAAAGAGCGAGCAGTATTATTCCACTGCGCTAAATCAACAAATAGAAACCCTTGGAGATAAGAACACTGATTTGCAGGTCTCAATTTACAATGCTAACACACAACCTTATTATTTTTTCCTTGATGGAAATGAGAACAGGCTTGTGTCTGAAGGGTATGGCTACGATCCGGGCGTCAAGAAGTTTCTCCAGCTACTTGACAGCGTTCTGGAAGCATACGCAAATAATAGCCCTGTTTCCTAAAAATTTATTTAGGACTTTTCCGCCGAAATACCAGCCTCGAAATCTCTGACTGACATTTACTGAAATAATCAAATGGTTAACTGCCATTTTTAACAAATCTTTTTTAAGTTGTTTGATTCCTTTAAATTTATAAAGCTTTCTCTTACCATAAGTCAATTATGAATAGAAGATGGAACTTTTGATAAGAGATAGTTTGAAATAATTTTTTCAACTTCCATATCCCCCGAGTTCATGCCTGAGACCAAGCGTGCGAATATTGAAATCCAAAAATTAAAGAATGCGCTCGCCTATGCCGAGGCGATCATCGACGCGATACATGAACCACTTGTAGTTCTCCGCCCGGATTTAAGAATACGAACTGCAAACGATGCGTTTTACAAAACATTTCATGTCAATCCGGAGGAAACGGAAGAAAAGCTGATTTATGAATTGGCGGATGGGCAGCTCAATTTTCCGCAGATAAAATTGTTCTTCCAGAAAAATCTTGGGAATAAAATTTCTTTTAAAGACTTCGAAATAAAATATCATTTCAAAAAAGTTGGTAGAAAAACATTGCTTTTGAATGCCCGTAAGTTGCTCATGGAAGGAGAAAAGGAGCAGATGATTTTGCTGGTGATTGAAGACATCACAGATAAGAGAAGGTACCAGGAGCAGATCGAAAAAGAAAAAAATATGCTTGCTGAAAACCAGCGCCTGCAGGAAATTTCCCGGCAAAAAGATGATTTCATCAGCATGGCTTCGCATGAGTTAAAAACTCCTGTGACAAGCATCAAGGCATTTGCACAATTATTAGAACATGATTATTCGATCAGCGGCAATTCAGAAGCCGCGCAGATGCTTGCGAGAATGAATAAGCAGATTGTGAAATTGACGAGCCTCATTGGCGACCTGCTTGATGTTCCAAAAATGGAAGGAGGAAAACTACAATACCATTTGGATTATTTTGATTTCAATGAAATGGTGGGAGATATCGTCCGGGAGATGCAGATGGTTACAAAGTTTCACTACATAAAAGTGCAGCTTGTCAAAGTGCCAAAAGTCTATGGAGACAGAGACCGGGTAGGGCAGGTGCTCACAAATCTTTTATCGAACGCGATAAAATATTCGCCGAATACGAAGGATATTGAAGTCTCTTCCTGGAGAAACCTTGACAACGTTTGTGTTTCCGTAAAAGATCATGGAATAGGAATAAGCAAGCATAAGCAAGCGAAAATTTTTGATCGCTTTTTTCGGGAAAATGGATTAACTGAAAATACCTATCCCGGGCTTGGCCTGGGTTTGTATATTGCCTCAGAAATATTAAAAAGACATGAAGGCTCAATTTCTGTGACTTCAAAAAAAGGTTTTGGGTCTACATTTTATTTTACCATGCCAATAAGATTACACCACGGCAAAAGGGCTAAGATTGAAGCCTGCTGACTTTTTTATCTAAATAAAGTGAATTTGGTCAGCGATTGATGAAAGCAACTGAAAGAATTTTTTTACAAAATGAGATAGACGACTCCCTTCAGAACCGGCAGGCCATTGCCCCGGTCAATTATATAAGGATATGCCCCGGCAGGTTGCATTTTATTTTTGAATTTTCCGTTCCATTCGCCGCTGATTCCTATAGAGGAAAAAATCAGTTGGCCAAACCTGTTGTAAATTGTAAGGGAGGCTGCCGGATAGGCCGCAAGCGCTTCTATCCTCCAGGTATCATTCAGGCCGTCTCCATTCGGGGTAAATGCATTCGGAACATACAACTGTTTGAAAACTTTTACAAAAACATAATCTTTGGAAATTCCACATCCAATTTTGGATATAAGTGTTAACGTGTATTGTGTACTGTTAAGTGGGCTTACGGTCGTTTCAAGATTGTTTGCTGTTGAAGCTCCCATATTTGTCGTCCATAGTACATCTACATC
>JBBSPT010000444.1:0-2702 GCA_038258515.1 Chitinophagales bacterium
GTATAAAGAGGTTGCTTGCCCACCATTTTCACCAGCTTTGGCCACCAGGGATTATCAACTATCTGGTTAGGCACTTCCAGCGCCAATACATTTTGTGTGGCTGCCGCGCTGTGCACATTAGCCATAAAGCAAACAGGTGTGCCTGCAAAATGCATGAGCATCGGCGTCTCCTTTTCTTCTGCATAATCTCCAATTTTCTTTGTTTCCAAAATGCCTCCTGATGAGCCCATATCGGGCTGAACTATATCGACGGCATGTGTATCGCAGAGTTTTTTGAATGCCTCTTTCAGGTAAATGTCCTCACCCGTTACCGTTGGAGTATTGATTGCATCTGTTATCATTTTAAGATGTTCAGTGTCATCCCACGGAAGAAAATCCTCCAGCGCAGCGAGGTTAAAAGGCTCTAATGCGTTGCCAACTCTTATGCAGGTATTCACATCAAAATGGCCCTGGTGATCTGCGGATAGCGGTATATCGTAGCCGACAATATTTCGAATGGTGTCCACATATTTTGCGAGTTCATCAAGTCCCTTATTAGTGATCTGTATCGAAGTGAAAGCATGCCTTGTATTTTGATAAGAAAGATAGCTTTGAGAACGGGAAGAACTCACATTGTCATTAAAGCCCGGAATAAATTTCGTATTGACAGTGGTGCCGGGAATATGACTGATCTTTTCAATCCCCGGGTGACATTTGAGCCAGGTAAATCCCTGTTCTTCCATCCTGTGTTTTACATCTGCCTTGAACTGACCGATATCCATTTTAGCCAATGGGGCTTCGCCTGAATTTGGGATATAGGAATACAGTCTTACTTTTTCACGGTATCGTCCTCCGAGCATTGCCCAAACCGGTGCATTGAATGCTTTACCCGCAAGATCCCAAAGCGCCATCTCAACTCCGCTGACACCTCCACCCATTCTTCCCTGGCCACCAAATTGTTTGATGATCTTAAATATCATTTCTACATTAACCGGGTTCAACCCTAAGATCCTGCTTTTTAAATACAAAGCGAAACGTGCGTCAGCGCCATCTCTTACCTCTCCCAATCCGTAAATATCCTGGTTGGTATCGATCCGGATGATAACATTCCGGGCATTCGTTGCGCCTGTGCCATTGCTGACGGTAGTGTATCTCATGTCAGTAATTTTAAGATCAGAGGGAGAACCAAACCTCGGAATCTTTGAAGTGGTTTTTGCCATCGTGTCTTCCACTGACATAGTCATTAGACCGGTGAGAGCAATGCCACCAAGTGCGGTTTTTTTCAGAAAGTCCCGCCGCTGGTTTGTTGTTGAAGGATTATTGATTTCAGCTTGTGCAGCAACAGCGGCTTCCTGTTCCCGCCTCCTGTTTTCTTCAGTTAGTTTTTGTAAACTATGTTTCATGATAGAAAATTATAATGGTTAAAAAAATATAGAATGATTTAAAAATTTGTATCCGCTCCCTTTGATGAAAGTTTTAAACAGGCAAGTCCTGGGAACCTTTAAAAGTTTGAGATATTTCAATGTCATGTAGCGAATACAAGGTAATTATAAAACTGAGAAATTAAGTTTAGGCTTAAAAAATGGGTGCATTTCAAATTGTTGCTTTGAAAATTTCTTTTACCGCAGAGAAGTGAGAAAAATGAGTTAACGCAGAGTACAACAAATATTTAATCTCAGCGTAAACTCTGCTAACTCTTTTCTCTGCGGTTATTTTTAGAGGTATTGCTAACATGCCATCGGTGCGACAATTTGAAATGCACCCAATTAAGTTTAGGCTTAAAAATAGAACTGTTCACCAGTTAGATTACCGGCTTTCAAAAAAACCGCTCATATCTTCACTCATGAATGTGGGTAAAAGGAATTCAATTAATTAATTTTACAATACCATTTCACCAGTTATAATTAATAACATTCAATGAAATCCGTCAGCGCTACCTCATCTTTACCCGTTAATATAATTAGAACGAACAATGGTGAACAGCAACATGTGGCCGATATGATCGCGGTGGAGGAACCGCTTGAAATTCGACTTGTTTATGGAGATGCTAAGCAAAGATCCCAGAAAAGTATTTCCGTAACGATGCGTACGCCTGGAAATGATTTTGAACTCGCTGCAGGGTTTTTATTTACTGAAGGAATTATAAAAAACCATAGCGATTTAATTTCGATAAAGCATTGCAACGGAATGAATAAAAACGTGGTGAAGGTTGAGCTGCAAGAGAATGTTGATATAGAAATGGGTAAGCTTGAGAGAAATTTTTATACTTCTTCCAGTTGCGGTGTCTGTGGCAAATCTTCAATTGACGCTGTTAAGACAGTTTGCCGTTTGCCCCGTAACGTTAGCGATGAGCTCGTTGTTTCTTCTAAAACCATTTACTCATTACCAGAAGTTTTAAGAAGTAGCCAGGGCGTTTTTGAATTTACAGGCGGACTACATGGATGTGGTCTCTTTGATGCAGCAGGTAAACTCTTGCTTTCGAGAGAAGATGTTGGAAGACATAACGCACTTGACAAATTGATCGGTGCTGCATTAAAGCAATCAATGTTTCCCTTAAATAAAAATGTCCTTTTGTTAAGCGGAAGGGCCAGTTTTGAATTGGTCCAAAAGGCATGGATGGCAGGAATCAAAGTGATCGCGGCCGTAGGCGCACCATCAAGCCTTGCCGTGCAGATGGCAGAAGAGTCAGAGCTAACGTTAGTTGGATTTCTGCGAAACACAAC
>JBBSPT010000445.1:0-2699 GCA_038258515.1 Chitinophagales bacterium
ACTGGAAATCTTAAATCAAAAACGCCGCGCAAGAGACAACTCGCAATTTTTTTATGCAAATGTTTCCCTGATCTTTTCCCAGAAAGTCTTATCATTTTTATCGGGTCGGGGCTGAAAATTATCACTCTTTAGCATTTTCTCCAGTGTTTCTTTTTCATCATCCGAAATATTTTGCGGAGTCCACACATTCACACTGATCAACTGATCGCCTTTTTCATGAGAATTTATCGAAGGAAATCCTTTCCCTTTCAGGCGGAAAATCTTTCCACTTTGTGTACCTGCAGGAACTTTGATTTTAGCCCTGCCGTCTATTGTTGGCACTTCCGCCTGCATACCAAAAACAGCATCGGGAAATGAAATATACAGATCGAATGCAACATTCAAACCTTCTCTATGCAAATGAGGATGTGCCTCTTCCTCAATGAGAATAATTAAGTCACCCGGACCGCCGCCACGCTCACCCATATTTCCTTTGCCGCTCATGCTAAGTTGCATCCCGTCTGAAACACCGGCAGGAATGTCAAGCGTCATTGTTTCTTCTCCATACACCCGGCCTTCTCCTTTACAGGTAACACATTTGCTCGTGATAACACTGCCCTCTCCGTTACATGAAGGACAAGTGGTAACGGTTTGCATTTGCCCGAGGAAAGTATTTTGAACCCTCCTCACCTGGCCGCTGCCACCGCAGGTGCCGCAAGTCTGCATGCTTCCTTTATCCTTTGCGCCAGAACCGTGACAGGTATTACAGGAAATATATTTTTTTACTTTTATTGTCTTCGAAGTTCCCTTTGCGATCTCCTCGAAATTCATTTTTATTTTTACGCGAAGATTGCTTCCACGCACTCCCCTGCTTCTTGAGCGTCCACTACTTCTGCCACCACTAAAAAAACTTCCGAAGACATCGTCACCAAAAATATCCCCAAACTGACTGAAGATATCTTCCATGTTCATATCGTGACCAGAGAATCCTCCACCACGGCCCCCGCTGAAGGCGCTGTGACCAAACCTGTCATATTTTGCTCTTTTATCAGGATCGCTCAGAACCTCATAGGCTTCCGCTGCTTCTTTAAATTTATCTTCGGCAGCATGATCGCCAGGATTTCTGTCAGGGTGAAATTGCATTGCAACTTTCCTGTACGCCTTTTTTATTTCAGTTGCGTTTACAGATTTTTCAACCCCTAATATTTCGTAATAATCTCTTTTTGACGCCATTGAACTTACCATACTATTTATATACTATGAAATACAAAATTGAACGCTTGACAATTGCAATGCAGTAAAAAAGCGATGCAGCAAGTTGTACAGGTTATTTGCCAACAACAACCTTGGCAAATCGTATCAGTTTATCGTTAAGGTAATATCCTTTCTGGATTTCATCAACTACCTTCCCTTTAAGTTTTTTATCTTCTACAGGAATCTCCGTAATCGCTTCATGTTTCTCTACATCAAACTCCCTTCCGAGGCTTTCCATCGCTTCGAGGCCCCTGGACTTTAAAGTCTTTCTTAATTTTGCAAAAATCAACTGAGCTCCTTCATTCGGATTTTCTGCTTCCTGCATTTGCTTTTCCGCCCGGTCCATATCATCAAGCACTTCCAATAACGAAGAAATAACGTCTTTACCGGCGGTCTGAATTAATTCAATCCGTTCTTTAGCAGTGCGTCTCTTAAAATTATCAAACTCGGCAAAGAGCCTTACGTATTTGTCTTTCTGTTCCTCGAGCTCTGCTTTTAATTTTACATTTTCTTTAGAGGACGAAAAAGCGTCGTTACCACCTTCAATATCAACATCGCCTGGTGTAGAAAAATCCTCAGCTTGTATCGGATTTTCGTCATCCCCTTCGTATAGATCTTTCTCTTTGTTTTCCATATTTTTAAATTGGCTGCAAAGGTAGCAATCTCAAACTTTTTGCCAATCACAAATATTGGACAAAATGACATTTTGAGTTGCTTTTCAAAATTTGTTGAGAATATCCAATCCAAATCAATAAAAACCAGAGTTATCATGATTGTGTCCGCCTTGGATAGTCAGGACTCTCATCTATCAAATTGAAGGGAAAGTGAGAAAAATTTATTGAATAAATTTCCGGAAGCCCTTTGATAAGATGGAAGAATGGTATTTAAACTACCTGATTTTTTAGTAAATCTTCAAAAACATCCCGTTTGCGGATAAGAACAGCCTTGTTATCTCTTACCAGAACTTCAGCCGGCTTAAGTCTTGAATTAAAATTTGAAGACATTTCAAATCCATAAGCTCCGGCGTTATAAAAAACGAGAAGATCGCTTTCCTTCACTTCATTGATTTTTCTGTCCCACGCAAAGGTGTCTGTTTCGCAAATATTTCCAACAACGGTATAAATTCGTTCAGGACCTTTGCTATTACTGATGTTTTCAACATGATGATAGGACTCGTAAAACATTGGCCTAATCAAATGATTGAAGCCGCTGTTAACGCCTACAAAAACCGTAGCTGGCGTTTGCTTCACGACATTCGCTTTCACAACGAAATAACCTGCTTCACTTACGAGATATTTTCCAGGTTCAAACCAAACTTGTATTTTTTTGCCTTGCTCCTTTTCAAAATTTTTAAACGCAACACCCACTTTTTGAGCAAGCTGTTCAACGTCAGTTTCAATATCACCTTCTTTGTACGGAACTTTGAAGCCGCTTCCTAAATCAATGAAATTGATGTTGGGAAAATG
>JBBSPT010000446.1:0-2688 GCA_038258515.1 Chitinophagales bacterium
AGCCTTGTCACAGATACGCAAACATCCCTTTACTTTTGCTGCATATCTTCGCCAGTGCAAGAATGTATAGATTTTAAAGATCTACTGAAAAAGTATTTTTTGAAAACACCAATCCCATATTTATCCAGAAGAAATTTTATCAAAGCAACGGCATTGCTGTTGTTAAGCAGCAGGGGTGCGTCGCCCGAAGTCATTACGGTCAATGGTAAAATATCTGCAACAGCCATGGGCAAGACTTTAATTCATGAGCATTTTCTTGTTGACTTTATTGGCGCCGATAAAATAAATTACAACCGGTGGAACAAGGATGAAGTCATTCAAAAAGTAATGCCGTATTTACTCGAGGCAAAAAAGTGTGGAGTACAAACCATACTTGACTGCACACCGGCATTCCTCGGCCGCGATGTGATTCTTTTAAAAAAACTGTCGGATGAAAGTGGCATGCATATTCTTACCAATACTGGATACTATGGCGCTGTACAAAATAAATATTTACCCGCATGGGCATCTACCGAAACTTATGAGCAGTTAGCTGGGCGATGGATCAATGAATTCAAATACGGAATTGAAAACACCAACATCAAGCCTGGCTTTATAAAGATTGGCGTGGACGGAGAATCCCTATCAGCACTGCATCGAAAGCTTGTAAAAGCAGCAGCGTTGACTCATTTGCAAACAGGACTAACCATTTGCTCGCATACAGGAATTGCGATTCCCGCGTTTGAACAAATTCATTTGCTCGGCGAAATGAACGTACAGCCTTCCGCATTTGTTTGGACGCATGCCCAGGCTGAGCAGGATAAAACTCTGCACGTGAAGGCAGCCCGGTCAGGCGCTTGGATCAGCCTCGATGGTATTGGCTGGGGAGATTTTGAAAATTATGCTGACTCAATTCATAACCTGAAGTCAGCGGGCTTGTTGCACAAAGTTTTGATCTCTCATGATGCGGGCTGGTACAAGCCCGGCGAGGAAGATGGAGGAAACTTTACCGGCTATACCAATATTTTTACTGACTTGATACCGCTATTAAAAAAACGAGCGTTTACCGATGATGACATAAATCAGTTACTCATAAAAAATCCTATGGAGGCGTTTGCAATCAGTGTGAGAAAGTTGTAAATGAATACACCTGTACGCTCGCAGATAGATCTTCCAAATTGCCTCTCTTCTCAGCCGATATTTTTGAAGAGCATATATTGCAACCTGTATTCAAACCCTGCATCAACAACAGAAAACATAATAAAAGAATGATGCCGTTTGGCAAAAGATTGCGATGCATGGAATAAAAGTAAAGATTATTCTGTTTGTAATCTGCCTCTTTCCGGGAAAGAGAATGGCATAGGCCGGGCACAAAAAACTAAACTCTTTGGGAGATGAATATTATTTGCTTTTCTTCCAATCCCCGGCACATCCTTAAAAACTATTTGCTACATTAATTTTAAATGTGCAATGTATAAATCTCTTCCGGCGACCAATGCAAATTATTTTTCGGCCTGTTAGAATGCTGATAAAAGATGAACGGGCGCAGGAGTATAAAGCAACTAAGCTAACAATATAAGAATTCATTTAGTACAATATGAAAATCAGAGAAGCAGTAATTAACGACATCAGGCAAATCCAAATAGTGAGAAATGCTGTCAAAGAAAATATTTTGTCAGATCCTAATCTTGTAACGGACAAAGACTGCGAAGAATTCCTGACGATAAGAGGGAAGGGTTGGGTCTGCGAGATAGACAACAAAATCGTTGGTTTTGCAATTGCGGACCTGAAAGAAAACAATATTTGGGCCATGTTTTTACATCCTGATTTTCAACGGAAGGGCATTGGCAGACAACTGCAAGACCTGATGCTTGAATGGTATTTTTCTCAAACTAAAAATGATGTTTGGCTGGGAACCTCACCCAGCACCAGGGCCGAAAGTTTCTATAGAAAGTCAGGTTGGAAAGAAATTGGAACGCACGGAAAAGGCGAAATTAAATTTGAAATGAGCTTCAAAAATTGGAACGCTCTCCAGGAAAAAAAAACTTAGAATAGAAAAAATACCGGCTGTAGAAACAGAAACCTTTTTTGCTGTTGGTGCCACTATCATAGTTTGCAGCTAAGTAAAAAAGCAGGTGCAGAAAAAATATATTAGTAACTTGAGGCTGCATGTTCTTACCGCCCTTATGAAACAAAACACAACCATCATTTCATTTTTTATCCTCCTTGGCATCATCAGCCTTAAAACGCAGTGCAACAGGAATGTCCCTCCTTCGCCGGATTATAAATATTCTTTTAGCGAGGAGGTAACTGTAACTCCTTACCAGTTGGACTACAACACAGGTGATACCATCTGGATGAAACTTAATATACCGGGTAAAAAACTTTATGATTCGAAGACAAACAGCCGGATCTATTTTGACTCTGCAGGTATTTCAATGACGATTCCTATAACGCTTCTTTTTAATAATCCCTATGTGGGTGACGGGCCTTTCGCCTCATTTGTTTTTCCAAATGGTGTGTCTGCTTATACCACATCTTATTCCGGCGTGACCGCTGCTTACATTACGCTCGGTTGCACCCATACTAACAATTATGTAATCGACGTAGGTGTTGTGTTACTGCAGAAAGGTGTTTTTGGTATTGGCCTATATAGTAATGATATTCAAAACTGTTCTTCGGGGTACGCCTCCTATGCCCGACTCAGCC
>JBBSPT010000447.1:0-2683 GCA_038258515.1 Chitinophagales bacterium
ACCGGTAACATCTATCCGGTGCCTGTGCCCTTCAAACTTGAGCATTTTATCTACCTCATACCCTGACATGCCGGGGAAATATTTGTTGGCGCCAGATGTGAAAAGCCAAACCGTGTGCTCATTTTCATCTGGTAAATATTGCGGAAGCAAATTTACTTCGAGTGGAATTTCTTTTATGACTTCGCCCTTCTGCCAGAGTTGCACCTTTCCCTGGTAAGTACCGGGAGAGAAGTTTTTTTGATCACGGGGTAAATGAACATCGATCCAAAATCCCTGGTTCTGACCTGCGCCGATGTCAATGGGAAAGCCTCCCGAACCGGGTTTCGCGTCTGTTGAAATCAGTGCATCCGGTATCCAGCCCGTCATTCTTTTTGGAGCAGATGCCGGCGAACCGTAAAACCAGTTTGGACGGGTGGAATCTTTAACCAGCAAATAGTGTTCAGTGAAAATTTCTATCGTACCGCCGGGGCCATACTTCAGCGTGTTTGCTCCAATCACATTCCCTGAAGCCTTATTCAGCAAGGCGCTTGCTGAAATTTCAATTCCGTTGGCCGGCAGTTTCCCCATCTCTACAATTACCTGGAAGGCGAGCACTTCATTGAAGAGTCCTTGCAAACGAATTGTTTTTCCATCCCAAACAGCGTTTCGTGATTTATCCTTATGAGTGAGATCGTCCCGAAAAATCTTTTCACCATCGCCTAAAGCCCAGACACTTCTTACCTGCGCCGAAGCAATTGCTGTTGATAAAAAAAGGAACGATATTAAAAAAATGATCGGGCGTCGGCTGAAACTAAAATTAGTTTGCTTAAACAAGCTCATAATAAACAAGGTTTTTTCGTATTTGAAGAATTGCTAAATTAAGGCTTTGAAGATGTAGTTATGCTGCGCCCTGAAACAATGGTTTTAATACTAAGGAATTTAAAAATTTACCGGCCATAAAAAAAATCGGATAATCTGCAATTAGGATAAATACATTTTCTAAATTGCAGAGCAAAGTTTTTTATCCTACGAAGGTCATCTCCTCTCTCTTCACTTTCTCATTACTTAATAAAATATCATGAAAAAAAATCTACTTTTTTCCGCCATTCTATTTAGCGGCCTGTTAGCTAATGCCCAGGTGACGCAGTTGAATAACAATAAAGACCTCGATGTGGTCTACCCTTTAACCGATACCAAAACGATCATCACTTCCGCCATCGACGGTTCTATCTGGGTTTCCAACGGTATCCCTGCGGGAACCATCCAGATTTCTCCCAATATAAAATATGAAGGAGATGGGGCCGTATTGAATGGCAAACTTATTTTCAGGGGAAGCACTCCGGCAACAGGTTCGGAGATTTACATTACTGATGGAACCTCCGGCGGCACAACGCTCCTGAGCGAAATTGTTGCGGGCCCAACAGGATCAGATCCTGGTGACTTTACTCTATTCAAAGGATACATTTATTTTAGTGCAATTACCGCCGCGGAAGGTCGCGAGCTTTGGAGAACAAACGGAGCTCCTGGTGGAACGGCGATCTTCAAAGACATAATGCCCGGCCCAAACAGCAGCAACGACGAAAATAAATACTTCCTTTCTCCTACTCCCAATTATTTGCTTTTTGCGGCCCAGGGCAGCACCGAGGGAGTAGAACTTTGGGTATCCAACGGCACGGCAGGCGGAACCAATTTATTGAAAGATATCAACGATGGAAATTCAGGGGCAGATTCTTCCAATCCCAGGTCTTTCTATCCCCTGAATAATATGATATTGTTTTTTGCCACCGACGCCACACATGGTGAAGAACTATGGAAAACAGATGGCACAGCCGGCAACACAACGATGGTGAAAGACATAAATGCCACACCTTTTGCTTCTTCCACGGGTTTCACATATGCACTATTTCCGGGGTTTAATTTTACACTCCAGGTATTTTTAGCTTTTCACGAGTATAAGAATAAGCTTTATTTCAACGCCACGGACGGCACAAGTACCGGCCAGATTTGGACTACAGATGGTACCACTGGAAATACAACTTTGCTAAAAGATGTTATCCCGGCGGCGTTTGATCCGCTTGCCCCTAAAATTCCGCACGTATTTGTCTTTGGCTCAGTTAATA
Organism: Chitinophagales bacterium; assembly: GCA_038258515.1. Lineage (GTDB taxonomy): Bacteria > Bacteroidota > Bacteroidia > Chitinophagales > Chitinophagaceae > Ginsengibacter. The sequence continues at coordinate 2,100 of JBBSPT010000447.1, forward strand.
CTTCGTCGAAGTTTATTTTTCCAGTGACGGATGCTGCCGCTATAAATCAACTTTGGGAATCAGATGGTACGCCTGGCGGCACCAAGCCCTTTATGACTTTTACACCAAATGATCCGACTCAATTTCCATTAATATTTGTTCCTTACAGTTATAATTTAACTACCGGTACTCTTTCCAACACATTATTCAAGGGCGATAAATTTTTCTTTATTTCGAGCAATTCGGCAAGCGGATATGAGTTATGGATATCTAATGGAACAGTCGGAGGAACCAACATTGTTCAAGATATCAATCCCGGGACAGCCGACGGAATTGACCCCAGTAATTCAGTCTCCTATCTCTATACAAAAACAAATTTATTTTTTGCAGCGACTGATGCAACTCATGGTAACGAACTATGGAAAACGGATGGTACCTCCGGCAATACTTCCATGGTTAAAGACATTTATCCCAACATGGGAGATGCGTCTCCAACTCTTTCGCTTCTCACAGGTAGCGGGACAATCTTTTTTACGGCCACAGATGGCGATGACCCAAATCACAGAGACTTGTTTGTCGTAGATGGAACATTCGATGCTCTTCCG
>JBBSPT010000448.1:0-2682 GCA_038258515.1 Chitinophagales bacterium
ATCGAAATTCGTTTTTGCTGAGCCAGCAGGAGGATTGCCGCAGCCGTAAATTGTTTTGACACAGATCCTGCTTCAATGACAGATTGAGTAGTAAGTGGAATATGATGTTCAAGGTCAGCCATGCCCCAGGCCCGGGAAAAAATCACAATTCCATCTCTGCTGATGGAAAGTTGGCAGCCCGGATTTTGAGCTTGGTAGAAACTAAGTTTTTTTTCGATTAAAGAAACAGTGTCCTTCCAGGTTTGCGCATAGGAATTGAATGAAACCATCATTGCAGCCACGAAGACAAACAATCTGCAGATCATCATTATCCCTAAATTTTATAGCGCTGAGAATATGCACTCAGGAGTTAAAGCTGTTTCTTATTCTTTCGATAAGCTTTGCATCATTCATCTTTTTTGCCATCGAAATCATGTTTGCAAATGCGCTTGCATGTGAAATTCCGTGACCGATGATTACCGGCTTGTTCACGCCCAATACTGGAACTCCTCCATAGATTTCAAAATTAAATCGGTTGAAATACTCATCCTGTATGTTTCGCCGTTGAGCTGTGTCATAGAGAGATTCCGCAAATTTCAACATGATATTGCCTGTGAATCCGTCGCAAACATACACTTCCGCCGCATTTCTCAATAAGTCACGGCCCTCAACGTTCCCGATGAAATTTAACTGGCTGCTTTCTCTCAACAAGTTGTATGCAGCTTTTGTCAAAAGATTTCCCTTCCCTTCTTCTTCGCCCACGTTCAGTAGACCAACTCTGGGCTCCGGAAAATTCAAAATATATTTTGCAAACAAAGAACCAAGGACAGCGAATTGTAACAGGTTGTCGGGTTTGCAGTCTGCGTTCAATCCAACATCTACCAGCAGGGCGAGCTCGCCATTTTCCCGGGGCATATATGCTCCGATAGTTGGGCGCGATACACCTTCAATCGCTTTGATACTGTGCAAAGCCCCGACCATCATTGCTCCCGTATTTCCAGCGCTGATGAATGCATCGGCCCGTTCTTCGGACAATAGTTTAAACCCTATCGAAATGGAAGACTGCTGCTTTTCCTTTAGCGCTTTGGTGGGATGTTCATGCATTCCAATCACTTCAGAGGCATGAATGATTTCGATTTTGTCATTGTCCACATTTGCTTTTATGAGAAGCGGTTTCAATTGATCCTGGTCTCCTATGAGAAGTAACTTTGCGTCATCATGGTGAGAGGAAAGGTATCGGGCAACTCCATTTACAGTTTCTGATGGCGCAAAATCGCCACCCATCATATCCAGGGCAATTTTCATTTAAAAGATTTAAGTTGAATACCGAACCGCCATTAAATATAAGAGTTTATCTCAAGTCAGCGCTTCCGGCAGATTTCAAATTTAATCGACGAGAGCGATTTTTCCGGTCATATTATGAAAAATCCAAAAACAAACCCGCCTTGAACGGATCCATTTTTGGATCGAAAGATTTGTCAGTTAGAGAAATCAGGCTTTAGCTGGAGCTTTTTCAGACACTACTTTACCCTTGTAATATAATTTCCCCTCACTCACATGAGCACGATGGCGCACATGGGTTTCTCCCGTCGCTGTATCAACGCTCAGTGTAGGAGCGTCTGCAGTATAATGTGTTCTTCTTTTTGCACTTCTTTGTTGACTGTGTCTCCGTTTTGGATTTGGCATAACCTAAATTTGAATATAATTAATTGATGTTTTTCTTTAATTTTTCCAGTCCTTCCTGCAGTGGATGATTGTTTTCAATATTTCCCGATTTCATCTTTTTCAGCATGGCGAGAACTTCTTTATTGCATTGTGGTCCGCCGATATCTTTTTCACTGCACATCCGGTGTGTCGGCACGCTCAGCGATACAAATTCATAAATCCAATCTGCAACGTGAAGGTGGCTCTCAGTTCTTGAGATATAGAATATGTCCGGGTCTTCTTCATTTGCGTTCATCTCTTCAGGATTTTCCACCTGCTTAATCACCATATTAAATTCATCCCAAAGATCCATTGTAAGCGTATTTCCACATCTGTCGCAAATAACATTTACGCTGCCACCCACTTCAAATTTCAGCATCATAAAAGATGCATTTTTTTCAAGCGTGACCTTTATGCTCGCTTCACAATTGCTGAAATCAGCTTCCGTATAATCTGTAAAGAACTTTTCATCGACCTGGTAATTGAATTCGTGAAACCCAGGCTTCAATCCAACAAACGCAATCTCAAATTCCCGCCGGTTTCCCATCATATCAAATTAAAGGGGGGCAAAGGTAAGGGAAAACGGTTTATTTTTTAAATAAAGGGAACTTAAAATGTCATTTTTTTGCTTAAAATTACCTGTTATAAAAACGCTTCTTCCATATCTTCGGCTTCCGGTTGATCCAGGTCAGGGTCCGCCACAGAATTCGTTATGCCTTTGTCCCGGTATTTTAAAAACAAGATGTTCTTTTGGGTTATTGCCGCTTTGCTAATCGTGTTCCTCAAAATTACTTCGGACTACCCTTTATGGATCGAAAGATACTACCAGAATGGCTTTTATCGTGGAGTGTCGTTTTTGCAACGATTTCTTTTTGGTTGGGTGCCATTCAGCGTCGGCGACATCCTCTATTTCCTAGGTGGTTGCAGGCTGTTGTTTATTCTGGTTAAGTACTGCCGCTTGTTGTTTTCCAAAAAATTGAGCAAACGCCTCTTGTTCAA
>JBBSPT010000449.1:0-2674 GCA_038258515.1 Chitinophagales bacterium
GGAGGTGGTAAATTTTGATCTGATAAAAGAACAAATAAAAATAGCCTTTGGAGAAAAAATTTCCGGCAGAAATTATTATCCTGAAATGCATGCAATAGAATGCAGGATTAATGCGGAAGATCCTTACAATGATTTTCGTCCGTCACCGGGTCGCATCACCGTGCTGCACCAGCCCGGAGGGCATGGAGTAAGAGTTGACAGTCATGCCTCTGCCGGCTATGTTATTCCGCCTTATGATGACAGCATGATCGGAAAACTTATTTCGGTGGCTAAGACAAGGGACGAAGCGATCAATACTATGAGCAGGGCGCTGAGTGAGTACGTTATAGAAGGTATTCACACTACCATTCCCTTTCACCAGCAATTGATGCAAAATGAAGACTTCATGAAAGGAAATTTCACGACGAAATTTTTGGAAGGGTTCAAAATGAAATAGGAAAACCTGGTTGTGTCAAATCATTGCTCAGACTATTTTGAAAGAATTCAACTTTTGCAATTCGCCTAAATCATTTCTTTTAATTTATCAATCACTACATCCACTTCTTCTTCTGTATTGTATTTGCTGAACGAAAAACGGACAGTGATATAATTCGGATTATTGTTGATTGCCCTGATTACATGACTTCCGATGTCTGCGCCGGAGGTGCATGCGCTGCCACCGCTTGCGCAAATATTGTTGATGTCAAGGTTCAGCAATAGCATTTCTGACTTTTCTGTTTTTGGAAAAGCAACGCTCAAAACTGTATAAAGACTTTCGCCATCCGGCATACCGTTAAAATAAACTCCGGGAATGTTCTCTTCCAGTTTTCTTCTCAGGTAGTTTTTCACCTTTCGGATGTAAGCGCTGTGCTCACTTTGATGCAGTGTGGCAAGTTCAAGCGCTTTGGCAAAACCAACAATTCCATAAATATTTTCTGTGCCTGCACGCATATTGCGTTCCTGGCCTCCACCTTTCATGTAGGGTTTGATCTTAATGTTTTCATTTATATACAACATCCCAACCCCTTTGGGTCCATGAAATTTATGACCCGCTGCGGTAATAAAGTGGACCGGCAGATCTCTCAGATCTAAAGGGAAATGGCCAACGGTTTGGACAGTATCCGAATGAAAGATTGCTCCAAATCGTATGCACAAATTTCCTACGGCTCTTATATCGGTGATATTCCCGGTTTCATTGTTAGCATGCATTAATGTCACAAGACATTTTTCTGTAGCTGACTCAAGCAATTTGGCGAGGTCATCGAGATCTATCTGCCCGTTCTTTAGCAATTTTACATTGCTGAGCTTCACACCTGCTGAATGGGTTATATCTTCTACAGTGTGCAGCGTAGCATGGTGTTCTATCTCTGAACTGATTATTTGTTTGCAACCAAGATCGTGCACTGCGGCACAAATTGCTGTGTTGCTGCTTTCTGTGCCTCCGCTTGTAAAGAATATTTCCGAGGGGTGTGCATTTAGAATTTTTGCAACTGATTTTCTTGCGTTTTCAATCGCGAGTCTCGTCTCACGTCCATAAGAGTATATTGAAGATGGATTGCCAAATTTTTCAGTTAAATAAGGCATCATTGCCTCCAGCACTTCCGGATCAAGCGGCGTGGTGGCAGTATTATCAAAATAGATTCGTTTCATGCCATGGGCAACTTTAAAGAATGCGTTGCACTGATTTTAAAATTTTAACAAACAAAAGGAACAAAATTATTGAAAAGAAAATTGGTAACGAGCGTTCAGCAAATGAAGAGTTCATATTGATTCATGAATGTCCTTCATAATTTTTTTTGCGATATTTTTTGCGGTGGTTTCAAAATTACTCTCCGAATAAATTCGAATGATAGGCTCTGTGTTACTGGTTCTCAGGTGTACCCAATCCTGGTCAAATTCAATCTTCAACCCGTCTTCTGTGTTGATTGGATTGTTCTTGTATTTGTCCTTTATTTTATCAAATAAGGCTTTAATGTCAACACCGGATTCAAGAGAGATTTTATTTTTTGATATAAAATAATCCGGGAATAATCCCCTGAATTGCTTGATGCTCTTTCCTGAGTGTGCAAGATGTGAAAGGAATAACCCTATACCGATCAGCGCATCACGACCGTAATGGAAGTCGGGAACAATGATTCCGCCATTGCCTTCGCCGCCGATCACTGCATCCACTTCCTTCATCCTGGCAACAACATTTACTTCTCCCACAGCAGAAGGGAAATATTCTCCGCCGTGTTTCTGAGTGATTTCTTTTAAGGCCTTTGTGGACGACATGTTGCTTACGGTGTTTCCTTTTCTTTGGCTAAGTACATAATCAGCTACCGCAACCAACGTATATTCTTCGCCAAACATGCTTCCGTCTTCGCACACAAAGCATAAGCGATCTACATCAGGATCTACTGCAATGCCCAGCGATGCATTTTGCTTCTTCACTTCATTGCTCAGCGTTGAAAGGTTTTCCGGAAGAGGTTCCGGGTTGTGGTCAAACCTACCATTGATCTCATCATTGATCAGGACAATATCTTTTACACCCAACTCTTTCAGCAATGCAGTAATATAGATAGCGCCCGAGCTGTTAATTGCGTCAACAACAATTTTAAATTTTGCTTTCTTTATCGCGGGTACATCCACAAGTGGATAATTTACAACAGCCGAAACATGCTTATGTAAATATGAGTTATCAAAATTGTACAAC
>JBBSPT010000450.1:0-2672 GCA_038258515.1 Chitinophagales bacterium
AATAACTGAATTTTTAATAAAGCTTCTGCGTTTGACATCTACCATTTAATTCTGCTGATTTATAGGAATAAATATACAATGAAAATATTTTTCGTGTAACGAAGCAGCCGGAGGATCGATGTATGTTGTCATACATCGCAACATCTATGAACATTTTTATGGACTGGAAAGTCAGGAGTTACTTGTCTCCTGTCGCATTCTACTACGTTTCAGATACCAACCAAATTCATTCGCCAATAAACTATAAGTAACCGATAGCCTTCAGAAAATCATCTTTTTTTCTTCTCGACACATCTACAAAGTCCCCGTTCTTTAATTCAATTTGACCGCCATCTCCTTTAATGTATTTCCGGATAAAATTTAGATTAATGAGGTGTGAATGATGAGTGCGAAAAAAAATATCTCCAGGTAACAATTCCTCAAATTCTTTTAGTGTCTTGCTGGCAATCAGTTTGGGACGATTAGTGAAATGAAGCACAGTATAATTGCTGTTGGCTTCGAGGCGAATGATGTCGCCGATATCAAAAAACAATACTCCTTCGAGCGTGGAAATTGCAATTTTGTTGAAGTTATTCTTTCGCAGGTTTTGATCCAGCAGTTCGAGCTTTTGAGCTGTATAAATACTTTGCTGCACACTAATCCTGGACAAAGATTGTTGCAGTTCTTCAATGTCGATTGGCTTCAGCAAATAGTCGAAAGCCGCGTATTTGATAGCTTTGATTGCATACTGATCATATGCGGTGGTGAAGATGAGATGGAAGTTTTTAACTGGTAAATTGTGGAGCATTTCGAAGCCTCCTAATTGCGGCATCTCGATATCGAGGAATACAATATCAGGATGAATTGTCTGGATCAGCCTTATGCCATCTATCCCATTTTTTGCTTCACCTTCCAAAGAAACCTCCGGGCAATAATCCTGCAATTTTTGCCTTAGGGCAATGCGGCCCTTTAACTCATCATCGATAATTACTGCCGTCAGCATAACTCGGTTTTTAGATAAACTTCAACCCTTGTTCCCGCGGCGCAGCCGTTGGTAAATAAATCTATAATCTGTACCGACGCTTTTTCCTCATGATTGAAGAGTTTAACCCTTTCGCTACTCAATTCGATCCCGTAAGATTGTTTGTGATTTTGCAATGGCCTGTTTAAAGTATTTCTTCCAACGCCGTTGTCTTCGACCACATATTTAAGCAAATCATTTTGCCGCATCACCGAAACGCATAATTTTCCTTTCTGATCATTCCTGTATCGCAAACCATGTAGAATGGCATTCTCAATAAATGGTTGAATAATAAGTGGCGGTACTTTATAGTCATCCTTTAACAGGTCATCATCAGCATTTATCTCTGCTATGAATTTATCCTCGTGCCTGAATTGTTCTAATGCTATGTATAATTTTATTGTGTCTAAATCATTAGCAAGGCTGACCGTATTTTGTTTGGAGCTGTCGAGAATACTGCGAATAAGCCTGGCAAATTTATTCAGGTAAACCGTTGCATTGTACTTGTCGTTGCTTTGGATCAATGCGTCAATGCTGTTAATACAGTTGAAAATAAAATGCGGATTCATCTGGCTCCGGAGCGCTTCCAGCCTGGCTTTGGAGAGTTGCTCATTAATACTATACATTTCCAGCCGGGCAGAATGAAGCAATTGTTCAGCCTCGATTGACTTTATTTTGTCGGCAACGAGTGTTGCGATAGTATTTAAGATTTGCAAATGCCGGCGGGTAAAAAAGTCTTTCTCATGATGCTCGCTGTCTATCACACCGATCAGCTCATTGTTGTAAATCACAGGAACAGTGAGTTCACTAAGTCTCGTCATTTCGTCCGGCCTGTACCTGATGTCACGGGAAGTGTCGGGAATCAAAACTGCCTCTCGTGTTTGCATCACATAGCCTACAACTCCTTGTCCCGGTAAGACATCGAAAGGCTGCGTGAATATTTTTTCAGCAGAACCCTTTGGGCCGAATCCAGCTTTTTGAACCATCTTAGAATGATCAGCATTCCACAGGTAGATCATGCAATCAACAAATCCCAGTTTACCGATCAGGTTTCTGGCAACATCCCACAGTACGTCGTTCACTGAAGTTTTTCCCAACAGTGAAGTAGAAAAATAATTGACAATCTGCTCTAATTCAAGTTCACTTTTATAATGCTCAGCATTTAGCTGCTGTACTTTTAATTTTTCCGTTGCTATCGTTTTAATATTTTTTATCCGCCATTTTATAAACAAATAAAGTGTTGAAAAACCGGCAACCAAAACGCAGGCAATAAACCACCACGACTTCCAGAAAGGTGGGTCTATAATTATTTTAAAAGTTGTAATCGCCGCATTGTTGTCGCCATTTTCAACTTTTACATAGAAATCATATACTCCAGGATCGACGTCTGTGTAGCTTGCCAATCCTTTGTTACCGCCAATAACCCAATTTTTATCAATGCCATTGAGCCGGTAGTAGAAATTGTTTTGTTTGGCACTAAAAAACTTTAGTGAGGCAAATTGAATAGTAAAAAAGTTTTGTTTATAGGAGAGGCGAATCGGTTTTGCTTCATATAAAAGTGAATCGATTTGTGACATTTTATCAAAAAGTTTAAATCCTGTTATCTCTGCTTTTATAATTTCATTATTCTGATCGGCAGACTGTGTAGGAAGAAAGCTAAGAGCTTCGGTTA